>NZ_ATYG01000004.1:0-115547 GCF_000427565.1 Carboxydothermus ferrireducens DSM 11255 | reverse complement strand
AACCGAAGGAAGGAATGAAGGTACTGCGGTAAAGGGGAAAACCATACCGTACAAACCGTGGCAAGTTTTGCGGGTAGCCCTCCTGACGGGAGCTCTCCTTGACAAGCCATTATATCGTGACCTGTCACCGCTGAAGAGGATACTCGTAAGCGGTATGGGAGAAGGTGGCTGAAAGCTACGGTAAGTTCCTGCTTCTTGGGGCAGGGGCTATGGCTGTCCCAAATACCGCCAGTTGGGGCTGGGACAGTCTGAAAGGGCGGACAACAAGTACCCCAACCTTCTAAACTGATGCAGTTTTGCACAGTTTGGATGACCAGGAGTAATTATTTATTTAGAAGCACTGATTTTAGCGCTTATTCTCGCTTATCTTTTTAAAGGCCGGCTGAAAAACTTAGCCGAATTGGAATTTACGGCGCTTTTTTCTTTTATCTTAGCTTTTTTAATCCAGTTTCTTATTGATTACCAGATGGCCCACCCCTTTATCCGGGCCTACGGCAGGTATCTCCATCTTTTTTCCTACCTCCTGCTTTTTTATGGGATTTATAAAAACATCAAACTTCCGGGAATGGGGTTAATCGGCCTGGGGATTTTTTTGAATTTCTTAGTGATTGCCGCCAATGGCGGTTACATGCCGGCGGATCCGCGGACCATTTCTCCCGAATGGATAGCGATGATGAAGCAGGGGATTTTGGGGACCCATACGTTAATTGATGAACATACCCGACTTGTTTTTTTGGCCGATAATATTTATCTCTGGTTTTATCCCATAACCTTTTCTTACGGGAAGCCCATTATTAGCTTTGGGGATATTTTTATTACCGTCGGAGTTTTTTGGCTGGTGTTTAAAGGGATGCGCTACCAAAAAAATAAAAACTACAAGCTTACCGTATTTCGCTGAAGAAAAGATTTGCGGTAGATAGTTGAAAGTGGTAAAATGAAAAGAAGAGTTATCAGGGAACCGTAACGGTTCCTTTATTTGTGCAAAGAGGTGAAAATATGCTGAAGTTTTTAAAGAATTTACTGGACGACAATGCCCGGGAGATTAAGAGGCTTACGGCCCGGGTGGAAGAGATAAATAGTCTCGAACCCCAAATGCAAAAGCTTTCCGACGAAGAACTGAGGGCTAAAACCGGGGAGTTTAAAGAACGTATAGCCCGCGGTGAAAGTTTGGACGAACTTTTACCGGAAGCTTTTGCGGTGGTCAGGGAAGCTTCCCGCCGGGTTCTGGGGATGCGGCATTTTGATGTGCAATTGATGGGGGGCATTGTACTTCACGAAGGTAAGATTGCCGAGATGAAAACCGGGGAAGGTAAAACTTTAGTCGCTACCCTGCCGGCATATCTCAATGCCCTTACCGGTCGCGGTGTGCATATCGTAACGGTAAACGACTACCTGGCCCGGCGTGATGCGGAATGGATGGGAAAAATTTACAAGTTTCTGGGTCTTTCGGTGGGTCTGGTGGTCCACGGCATGGATTATGCCGAAAAAAAAGCGGCCTATCTGGCGGATATTACTTACGGTACCAACAACGAGTTTGGATTTGATTATCTCAGGGATAACATGGCTATCCATCCGGACCAGGTGGTGCAGCGGGAGCTTTATTATGCTATTATTGACGAAGTGGACAGCATTTTAATCGATGAGGCCAGAACCCCGCTGATTATTTCCGGGGAAGCGGAAAAGTCCACCGACCTCTACTACACCTTTGCCAAAATTGTAAAGCAATTAGTGCCCGGGGAAGATTACACCGTTGACGAGAAAGCGCATGCGGTTATGCCTACCGAAGCGGGGATTCATAAAGTTGAAAAAATGCTTGGTATTCAGAACCTGTATGCTGATGAACACATGGAGTTAACCCACCATTTAAATGCGGCTTTAAAAGCGCAAGCTTTAATGAAGCGGGACCGGGATTATGTAGTCAAAGACGGTCAGGTAATTATCGTGGACGAATTTACCGGACGCCTTATGTTCGGCCGCCGGTATTCCGATGGATTGCACCAGGCTATAGAAGCCAAGGAAGGGGTCAAAATTGAGCAGGAGACCCAGACCCTGGCAACCATTACTTTCCAGAATTATTTCCGGATGTACGAAAAATTAGCCGGGATGACCGGTACGGCGGAAACGGAAGAAAACGAGTTTCGCAAGATTTATAACCTGTCGGTAGTGGTAATTCCAACCCATAAGCCGATGATTCGTAAGGATTTGCCCGATGTAATTTTTAAAACCGAAAAGGCCAAGTTTAAGGCAATTGTGGAGGAAGTGGCGCGGCGGCACCAGACCGGCCAGCCGATCTTGATTGGTACCATTTCCATTGAAAAATCCGAAATGTTAAGCGAAATGCTGAAAAAACGGGGAATTCCCCATCAAGTCTTAAACGCCAAATACCACGAAAAAGAAGCGGAAATTGTAGCCCAGGCGGGAAGGCTTGGGGCCGTGACCATTGCTACCAACATGGCCGGTCGGGGTACCGATATTTTACTGGGAGGTAACCCGGAATTTTTGGCCCTCCAGGAATTGAGAAAAATGGGAAAAACTCCGGAAGATGACCCGGAACTGTACCGGGAACTTTTGGCCAAATACAAAAAAATAACCGATGAAGAGCACAAAAAAGTGGTGGAGTTAGGGGGTCTCCACATCATCGGTACCGAACGGCACGAGTCCCGCCGGATTGATAACCAGCTCCGGGGACGGGCCGGGCGGCAGGGAGACCCGGGTTCGTCGCAATTTTTCATTTCCCTTGAAGATGACCTGATGCGCCTTTTTGGCTCCGATAACATTGCCGGGCTTATGGATCGCCTGGGGTTGGATGAAGATACCCCAATTGAACATCCGCTTATTACCAGGTCCATTGAGACGGCGCAAAAACGGGTTGAAAACCGGAACTTTGAAATTAGAAAACACGTTTTAGAATACGATAACGTTATGAACCAGCAGCGGGAGCTTATTTACAGCCAGCGCCGGCGGGTGCTTTTTGGGGAAGATGTCCTGACCTTTGTCCACCAGATGATAGAAGCGGTGGTGGAGCGGGCAGTCGATACTTACTGCCCCGATGGCGTTCACCCGGAAGAATGGGATTTAAAGGGATTATTGGAGTACGCTCATAATGTCTTTTTGCCCAACCACCAGTTAACTCCCGAAGATTTAGCCGATACCGGCAAGAAAGCTTTGGTGGAGTTTTTGGTGGAAAAAGCCAAAGAATACTACAAAAAGCGGGAAGAAGAGCTTGGCGGTGAGCAGCTCCGGGAGTTAGAACGGTACGTTATCTTGCGGGTAGTGGATGAGAAGTGGATGGACCACCTGGATGCTATGGACCAGCTGCGTGAAGGTATAGGGCTTAGAGCTTACGGGCAAAAAGACCCGCTGGTGGAATACAAAATCGAAAGCGTTGAAATGTTCAACAACATGATTGCTGCCATTCAGGAAGATGTGGTGCGTTATTTAATGCGGCTTTCCGTGGTCCGGCAGCCGGAAACCAGGAGGGTTCGGCGGGTGGTGGAAAACCGTTATCAGGAAGAAGGGCCGAAAAAACCCTACCGCCGGGAGCAAAAAATTGGCCGCAATGATCCCTGTCCCTGCGGTAGCGGTAAGAAATACAAGAAGTGCTGTGGCAGAAACGGGTAAAGGAAGTGGTTAGCTATGTTAATTGAGCTGAAAAGAAGTTTGGCGGAGATTTCCCCCAAGATTGAGGAAATGAGGGTTTCTCTTTGACATTCCCGGAAAAAAGGAACTGGTGGAAAAACTTACGGCCAAAACCTACGAGCCTGACTTCTGGGATAATTACACAGAAGCCCAGAAAACTCTAAAAGAATTAAACCGCCTCAAAGATGACATTGAAAAATATGAAGAACTTTTAAAAGCGCAGGAAGAGCTTACCGTTTTATTGCAACTTTTGGAAGAGGAAGAAAATGAGGAGTTAGCCGTTGAGGCTCAGGACAAAGCCAAAAAATTAATGGAAAAACTCCACCGGATGGAAATCGAGCTTTTGCTATCGGGGCCATATGATAAAAATTCGGCAATAGTTTCCCTCCATGCGGGAGCGGGAGGTACGGAGGCCCAGGACTGGGTGGAAATGCTTTACCGGATGTATACCCGCTGGGCCGAAGATAAAGGGTATAAAGTGGAACTAATCGACCGGCTTTTAGGGGAAGAGGCGGGCTTAAAAAGTGTTACTTTTAGCGTGGAAGGGTTTGGCGCTTACGGTTATTTGAAAGCCGAGCGGGGAGTGCACCGCTTAATTCGGATTTCTCCCTTTGATTTTTCCGGCCGGCGACATACTTCCTTTGCTTCGGTGGATGTCCTGCCGGAGGTAGCGGAAGATATTCCGGAAATTGAATTAAAGGAAGAAGAGTTAAAAATAGAAACATTTCGTTCGGGAGGAGCCGGGGGACAGCATGTCAATAAAACCGAATCGGCGGTGCGGATTACCCACCTGCCTACGGGCATAACGGTGGTTTGCCAGAACGAGCGCTCCCAGTTAATGAACCGGGCGTTAGCGGAAAAACTATTAAAAGCCAAGCTTTTGGATCTGGAAATGAAGAAAAAGGAAGAAGAAATGGCCAAACTCCGGGGGGAGCAAAAGGAAATTGCCTGGGGCAGTCAGATAAGAACTTACGTTTTTCATCCCTATAGCCTGGTTAAAGACCACCGCACCGGCGTTGAAGTAGGGGATGTCCAGGGGGTCATGGATGGCGAAATTGACATTTTTATCGAAGCTTATCTGAAAATGCTGGTAACACAGGGAGGAAACCAATGAAGCTTAGCGACAGAGTGCGAGCGGTAATCGATTATTTCTGGATTTTTGTGGGCTCGGCACTGATTGCTTTAGCCCTGGACTGGTTTTTAATTCCCAATAAAATAGCTGCTGGAGGCGTAAGCGGAATTGCTACCATTATACACTACCTTTTTGGGCTGCCGGTAGGTGCGGTAATGATTGCTTTAAACGTTCCCCTTTTTTTAATGGGTTTTAAAGAGCTGGGGTTAAAATTTGGGGTCCGCTCCCTTTACGGTATGCTGGTGCTGTCCCTGCTGGTGGACTTTTTGGCTCCGTATTTAAAAGCTTTAACCAAAGATCCTTTTTTGGCCTGCCTTTACGGTGGTGTTTTATCGGGAATAGGGCTGGGCATTGTCTTTAAATTTAAAGGAAGTACCGGTGGTACCGATTTAGCGGCGGCGATTTTACGCCGGTTTACCAAAACAAACGTCGGTATGGCCCTGTTGTTTATTGACGGACTGGTGGTTTTTGTCTCCGGGATAGTTTTCAACCCGGAACAGGCTTTATATGCTTTAATTACCATCGTGGTGACGAGCTTGTTAATTGACCTGGTCCAGGAAGGAATGGGCTATGCCCGGGCGTTTTTCATCATTAGCGACAAAAACGATTTAATTTCCGAAAAAATTATTACCGAGCTTGACCGGGGTGGTACCTGCTTAAAAGGCGAAGGAATTTATTCCCGGAAGGAAAAAGATGTGTTGCTGGCAGTGGTTAACCGTTCGGAAGTTTCCCGTTTGAAGGAAATAGTTTACCAGATTGATCCCAAAGCTTTTGTGATAGTCACTAACGTCCATGAGGTTTTGGGGGAAGGCTTTAAACCGATGGTTAAGGAGGGAAATTAGTGCAGGAAGAAATTTTAAATTTAAAGTTAATAGCCAATCAACTTCGCCAGCATGTTGTAAAGATGGTGGGAGAGGCCAATTCGGGCCATCCCGGCGGCTCCCTTTCGGCTGCGGATATTTTAGCGGTGCTGTTTTTTAAGGAGATGCGGATTGATCCGGCCAATCCCAAATGGCAGGACCGGGACCGCTTCGTTTTGAGCAAGGGACATGCTTCCCCGGTTTTATACGCAGCTCTGGCGGAACGGGGTTTTTTTCCAAAAGATTGGCTTTCCCAATTTCGCAAAATTAATTCTCCCCTGCAGGGGCACCCGGATATGAAAAAAGTTCCCGGGGTGGAAATGTCCACCGGTTCCCTGGGCCAGGGGTTTTCCACCGCGGTGGGGATGGCTTTAGGGTTAAAGCTTGACCGCAGCCCGGCCCGGGTTTACGTGCTGCTGGGAGATGGGGAAATTCAGGAAGGGATAGTCTGGGAAGCGGCCATGGCCGCAGCCCATTATAAATTAAATAATCTTACGGCAATTTTGGATTACAACGGTCTGCAGATAGACGGGCCGGTGCAGGAAGTGATGAATCCTGAACCGGTTGCGGATAAATGGCGAAGCTTTGGTTTTAAAGTTATTACCATTGACGGCCATAATATTCCGGAAATAATAAATGCCATCGATGCTGCCCGCCTGCACTTGGAAGGGCCAACCATCATTATCGCCAAGACCGTTAAAGGTAAAGGAGTTTCCTTCATGGAAAACCGGGTCGAGTGGCACGGATCTGCTCCCAAACCGGAGCAGGTAGCAGAGGCTCTTTCTGAACTTCAAGCGGGGAGGGAAAAGCTGTGGGAGGAATAGCCACAAGGGAAGCATACGGAAAGGCCCTGGTTGAATTGGGGCAGGAAAACCCGAAAATCGTTGTTTTAGATGCGGACTTATCCAAGTCCACGAAAACCTCCGATTTTGCCAAAGCTTTTCCCGAGAGATTTTTTAACATGGGCATTGCTGAGCAAAATTTAATGGGGGTTGCTGCCGGTCTTTCTACGGTGGGGAAAATACCCTTTGCCAGTACCTTTGCGGTGTTTGCGGCGGGCAGAGCGTTTGAAATAATTCGAAACAGTATCTGTTACCCGAAGCTCAATGTGAAAATTGCTGCTACCCATGCGGGTTTAACGGTGGGGGAAGACGGAGCTTCCCACCAGGCAATAGAAGATCTGGCTTTGATGCGGGTTTTACCCAATATGCAGGTATTTGTACCCGCCGATGCCGCCCAGACCCGTGCTATTGTAAAAAAAGCAGCGGAAATAGAGGGTCCGGTTTACATCCGTCTTGGCCGTTCCGGGGTGCCGGAGGTGTTTTCGCCAGATATTCGGTTTGAACCGGGGCGGGGTACGGTGCTTAAAGAAGGTAAAGATGTAACTATAGTTGCTCTCGGAATTATGACGGCCAAAGCGTTAGAGGCAGCTAAGATGTTAGAGGCAGAAGGCATCGCGGCAAGGGTTGTGGACATGGCAAGCCTTAAGCCCATAGACCGGGAGCTTTTGGTGGAAAGCGCCCGGTTAACGGGAGCGATGGTAACGGCGGAGGAACATTCGGTTATTGGCGGACTTGGCAGTGCGGTGGCGGAGGTTTTAAGCGAGGAGTATCCGGTACCGGTGGTAAAAGTAGGAGTTAATGATGTGTTTGGGGAGTCGGGAACTCCGCAAGCGCTTTTGGAAAAATACGGCTTAACCGCCGGGGACATTGTAGCGGCGGTGCAAAAAGCGTTAACCTTAAAAAGGTAACTCCGGGGACGGTTCTGAGAACATTCATTTTACGCTCACGAACCGTCCTTTAATTTTTTTGCTTAAAAACAAGGAAAAAGCCATAACTTTGTCGAATAAAAAAAGGATGAAAGCGGGGGATAAGATGCTGCAGCTTTTTAATGTAACAAAAATCTATCCCGGAAGCATTAAAGCGTTAAGCGATGTTAGTTTTAAAGTAAACAAAGGTGAATTTGTTTTTTTAGTGGGAAACAGTGGTGCTGGTAAATCCACCTTGTTAAAACTTATCACCCGGGAAGAGCTTCCGACCCACGGACAAATTTTAGTCAACGGGAAAAACATCGTGCGTTTACGGGGCCGGGAAATACCCTTATACCGGCGGAAGATTGGTATGGTTTTCCAGGACTTTCGCCTTTTACCCAATAAAACTGCTTTTGAAAACGTAGCGTTTGCTTTAGAAATTTGCGGACTTTCGGGAAAGCAAATTAAGGAGCGTTCGCTGTATGCCCTGGAACGGGTGGGGATGGCCAAAAAAGCGGACCGTTTTCCGGCAGAGCTTTCCGGAGGAGAAGCGCAAAGGGTGGCGATTGCCCGGGCCATTGTTAATAACCCCGTCCTGCTTTTAGCCGATGAGCCCACGGGCAATTTGGACCCGGAAAATTCTTTAGCAATTATCAATCTGCTAAAAGAGATAAATTATACGGGAACTACGGTGATTATTGCTACCCATGATGCTTTTATCGTTGATTCGTTAAAGCAACGGGTTATAGCATTAAAGGACGGTAAAATAGTACGGGACGAAGAAAGCGGGGCTTATGCTGGATGAGTTTAAACCTATTGTCGTACTACTTTAAAGAAGCATTTAAATCGATTTTTCGCAACAGTTTTTTAAGCCTTGCTTCGGTGATGGTGGTTTTTATTACCATTTTTATTTTAGGGGTAGCGGTTTTGTTAATCATTAACGCCGGCTATCTGGCCGATACTCTCCAGAATCAGTTAGAAATCTACGCTTATTTAAAAACGGGAGATGTTTCGATAGATACCCGCGCGTTAGAAGATAAGATAAAAGCCATTGAAGGAGTTGCCTCGGTAAAGTTTATTCCCAAAGAAGAGGGACTACGAAAAATAAAAGAAAAATTGGGCGATAGGGCTGATATTTTAGCAGGGATTGAGGAGCGAAATCCCCTGCCGGATGCGTATTTGATTAAAACCAAACGGCCCGAGGATGTGCCGATCGTGGGGAAAAAACTTGCCACCTTTCCGGAGTTTGAGACAGTAAAATACGGCCAGGGGATTGTGGAAAAGCTTTTAAAGGTAACCACGATGTTAAAAATTTTTGGACTGGGAATTATTTCCCTTTTTGGATTCGGGGCAGTATTGTTAATCATGACCACCATTCGCCTGGCTATTTTTTCCCGGCGCAAAGAGATCGAAATTGCCCGTATCCTTGGGGCTACCAACTGGTTTGTGCGGATGCCGTTTATCATTGAAGGTACTTTTTTGGGGCTTACCGGAAGTTTATTTGCTGCAGTTTTGGTGGCTATAGGTTACTACTCATTATTATTAAAGGTAAGTAAAGCATTACCTTTTTTGGTACTGTTTCGGGACCAGCAGTGGTTAACCTTAACCTTTGCAGCTCTTGTGGGAAGTGGTGGCATCCTTGGACTTTTAGGTAGCATTCTTTCCCTCAATAAATACCTCAAATTTTAGGAGGGATAGGGTGAAGAAAAAAATTCTGGCGGTAGTTTTAACCTTTTTACTATTATCTACAACTTCCCTTACTTACGCTGAAAGCTTAACTACCAAGTTAAAAAAGACCCGGCAAAAAATTGCCGTGACAAAAAAGAAAATTGAAGAACGAAAACTTGATATTAAAAATTATGCCGATGAAATTGCACGGTTGGACGCGGAAGTTGAAAAGCACGAACAACAGCTTTTGGCTGTTTCCCGGGATTTGAGTGAAATAAAACGAAAGATTACGGCAACCGAGGAAGAGCTGGCTAAAACCGAAGAATTGTTAAAAACCAATAACGAACTATTTGAAAAAAGGTTAAAAGATTTTTACCAAAACGGAACGGTTACCTACCTGGAAATCCTGTTTCAAGCGGAAAATATTTTTGACTTTTTAAACCGCCTGGAATTTATGAGCCGGATAATTGAGCAGGATATTCAACTTTTAAACGATATTACCAAGCAAAAGAAGCTACTGGAAGAGTTAAGAGATCAGCTTTTACACCAAAAAAATGAGCTTTCCCTCTTAAAACAAAAAGAAGAAGAAGCCCAGAAAAGTTTATTAGCTGCTCAGGAGGAAAAGGTGCAGTTAATCGAGCTTGCTAAAAATGATGTAGCCCGTTACCAGCAGGAAGTGGAAAGGTTGGAAGAGGAAGAACAAAAGTTAATCCAGGAAATCGTCCGGCAGCGGCAGAAGTCCCGGCCTTCCATGGGTAGCGGTATCTTTAAGTGGCCGGTGGATGGGTATTACAATATTTCCTCGGGCTTTGGGATGCGGTTTCATCCCATCTTAAAAGTTAACCGGATGCATCAGGGGATTGACATCCCCGCACCTACGGGTACCGATGTTTTAGCGGCCCAGACGGGGGAAGTGATTTATGCCGGAACCATGAAGGGTTACGGTAAGGTTATAATTGTAGACCATGGTGGCGGTGTTTCCACGTTGTATGCCCATCTTTCCGCTATCAGGGTTTCCGTTGGCCAGCGGGTGGAAAAAGGCGAACATATTGGTGATGTGGGCAGTACCGGTTTATCTTCCGGTCCGCACCTTCACTTCGGAGTTCTTGTAAACGGTGAATATGTAAATCCAATGCAGTACCTGTAAAAGGCACGGATTATCCCGTGTCTTTTCTTTGTATGTAGCATATCTTGGAGAAAAGTGATAGTATAATATTATTAATGCATTTACAAACTAAAGCAGCGGTTGTGAGGTGCATGTAATTGTCCAGGAAAAAAATTATTGCTTTAGTAGTGGTTGTCTTCTTACTCTGGGGGATATTTTCGTTAGCCGGTTTATTCTGGAAAAAGAGCGGGGATAAGATAGAGACTTTACTTACGGTAATTGCTTTAATTAAAAGCCAGTATTATCAGCCGGTTTCTACCGAAAAACTTATAAACGGTGCAATAAAAGGTATGGTCGAAGGCCTGGACGACCCGTATTCGACTTATCTTGATCCCGAACAATTTAAACACTTAAACGAGCAAATTACCGGAACTTTTGGCGGTGTAGGGTTGATTGTGACGATGGAAGAAAATCATATTGTGGTGGTAAAGCCCATTCCCGATACTCCCGCCGCCAAGGCCGGTATCAAGGCGGGGGATATCATTGTAAACATTTCCGGCAGGGATACCAAAGGGATGGACCTGGACACGGCGGTTAGTTTAATGCGAGGTCCGGTGGGAACCCGGGTGGAAGTAGGAATATTGCGACCCGGTGAAAAAGAGACCCGGATGTTTACGTTGGTTCGAGAAAATATTACCATTCCCACCGTGGAAAGCAAAATGTTAGATGACAAGATAGGCTATATTATGTTATCCCAGTTTACCGAAAACTCACCCCAAGCGGTGCGAAAAGCAATCGGAGATTTAAAGAAAAAAGGGATGAAAGGCTTAATTTTTGATTTACGGGACAATCCCGGGGGAGAGCTTAAGGCTGCGGTTGAGATTGCTGATATTTTTGTTCCCCGGGGAAAAACTATTGTGTATGTGGATTACCGGAATCAGCCGGACGAAGAGGAAAAGGCAGAGGAGCCGGAGTTAGGAATTCCGGTGGTGGTTCTTGTAAACGGGGGCAGCGCCAGTGCTTCGGAAATTGTGGCCGGTGCTCTGAAAGATTGGGGGGTAGCGGTTTTGGTTGGGGAAAAAACTTTCGGGAAGGGTGTGGTGCAATCAATCTTCAGGTTACCGGGAAATGCCGGTTTAAAGCTAACCGTAGCCCGTTACTTAACTCCCAAGAAGCATGACATCAACAAAAAAGGCATCATGCCGGATGTAGTAGTAAAACAGCCGGCGGGAAGCAAGGAAGACCGGCAGCTCTTAAAAGCCAAAGAAATATTAGCGGAAAAGATTAAATAAGCGAGGGGCTTTCATGATTTGGGTGAAATTAGCTGGTAATACCCTTTATACCGTGTTTTTAGCTTTAATGGAAAATCCGGTATTCTGGCTGTTAGTTTTAATTATTGCTTTGCAGTATTCCCGCATCTCGGGAAAATTTATCCTGTCAATGGATGTGATTTACGATACTTTAAAAGCTACTGCCCACGGCATAATTGGCGGAATGGCTGGAAGTTTGGTTTTGGTGTTTCTCGGGATTGCTTTAAATGAGGCAGGCCTTAGCTATCTTTGGCCTCTGGCTATTTTGTTTATGCTTATAAATCCCCGCTTTTTGTGTTTTTCCTATGCCGGTGGAGTTGTTTCCTTGGCCTACTTAATTTTTGGCTTTCCCAAAGTAAATGTAGCGCAAATTGCAGCTTTAGTGGGAGTACTGCATTTAGTGGAAAGCGTCTTAATTTTAATAGGAGGGCATTTGGGGGCAAAGCCGGAGTATTTTAAAATAAAAACAGGACAAATTGTCGGGGGCTTTGTTTTGCAGCGGTTTTGGCCAATACCCCTGGCTGCTTTAGTGGTGGTGAACCAAGTCCCGGGGGTGTCCGGCGGAATTCAGATGCCGGACTGGTGGCCGCTTATAAAAAGCAGTGAAGTTGCACCGAATCTTATGTATTCCTTGATTCCCGTGGTGGCGGGATTGGGTTACGGTGATATGGTGCTTACCCGCTACCCCGAGGAAAAAAGTAGATTATCTTCCCTGTATCTTGGGATATATAGTGTAAGTTTAATTATTCTAGCGGTGCTGGCTATGAAACTTAGCTTTTTAACCTGGCTTGCTGCAGTTTTTATGCCTTTAGGGCATGAAGCGGTAATTTACCTGGGAAGAAAACTTGAAGAAGGTAAACCTATTTTTGTAAATCCCGAAAATGGTATCGGGGTAATGGTTTTAGGGGTCAGGGCCGGGTCGATAGCCGATGCAGCGGGACTCAGAACGGGGGATGTGATTTTAACGGTAAATGGAATTTATATTCACTCGCCGGAAGAACTTTTCCGGGAACTTACCTATGCCTACGGAATGGTACCTTTGGAAGTATCCCGCAGGGGCAGCCACCGCATTGAAACCTTATATTTAAAAAAATCTTTTTTCCCGGTGGATGTGGGAATCATGACTGCTCCTTCGCCTTATGATCCTTATATCGATTTAACTCAAAAAAGTACAGGGGTTTTTACTAAAATATGGAACAGATTCAAGGGCAGTTAAAAAGTTATAAATTTTGTAGATAATAACCCTTCTCTTTGATATAATAAGTTTAAACAAAAGTTGGGAGCGTGGGATTTTCATGACGGAATTTAATACCCCCTTAGGTACGGTAATTATTGAAAAACACGAAAAGGGTGATACGTTAGCCAATCTTGACATAGACCCGGGCTTATCCAATTTCCGTCCCTACCGGCGGCAAAAAGAAGCATTAATCGATATTGCCAACCAGCCCCAGGGATGGGTGGTGATTGCCAGGCTTGATAATAAAATTGTCGGATATGTTACCTTTCATCCCCCCGATGAATTTACCCGGTGGGGTAAAGCCCGTCTACCCTTCTTGCTGGAAATGGGAGCCATAGAGATAACACCGGACCTAAGGGGAACGGGACTGGCGCGTAAGCTTTTAACCGAAGCTTTTTCCGATCCGGTTTTGGAAAAATATATCGTGATGTCTACCGAATATTACTGGCACTGGGACTTAAAAAATAAAGGGATGGATATCTGGACGTACCAAAAAATGTTGGAAAACCTGTTTTCCAGTGCCGCAGGGATGGAGAGGGTTTATACCGATGACCCGGAAATTACTTCCCATCCTGCTAATATGTTGATGGTGCGCTTTGGCAAGGAGTTGACTCCGGAGCAAATAGAGCAGTTTGAAATATTAAGGTATGCGGGGAAGAAAATGTTTTAGGGAAAGGGTTTACTTTCCCTAAAAATTTTTAGGAAAAATTTACAGAAAATTTATAACATTAAGAGGTGGCGGGAATGTTAGTTAAAGACATTATGACCCGGGAGCTAATTACAGTTAAAAGTACCGATACCATCCGGGAGGCCATGGCTAAAGGTCATGAAAAACGCATCCGGCACTTGCCGGTGGTAGATGATGGAAAGTTAGTGGGAATAGTTTCGGACCGGGATTTGAGATATGCCTGCCCTTCGCCTTTTACAGGAGAAAAAAATGGGGAATGCTGGCAAATTAAAGTGGGGGATATTATGCAAAAAAGGGTTGTTACTGCTCATCCCCTGGATCCTGTGGAAGAAGCAGCAAAAATGATGCTGGAAAACCGGGTAGGATGTCTTCCGGTACTTTTAGATGATGAGCTGGTAGGAATAATAACCCAGGGCGATATTGTCATGGCTTTTGCCGAGCTAATGGGGGTTTATAAAAGAAGTTCGCGGATTGAAGTCCAGGTTCCGGACCGGCCGGGAATGTTGGCCGAGGTTGCCCAAATTATGAAGGAATTAAATATTAATGTGGTGAGCGTGTTTTTGGCTCCAAAAGCCGAAAATGGTCTTAAAACCCTTGTGATGCGGGTTGAAACGATGAACACCAAACCAATCATTGACCGCATTCGGGCTAAAGGATTTACACTGATCAACCCCTTTGGCGAGGTATAAGTAAATGAGCGGAAAGGCGTATTTAATATACAGCGACGACTATTTAAGTTACCGCTTAGCGGAAGACCACCCCTTGAATCCCCAGCGGTATGCTTTAGCTGTGGAATTGATGAAAATAGCTGAAGTTTTAAAGGAGGAAGAAATAATCCCACCCCGTCCGGCTACGTTAAAAGAACTGTATTTGGTACACGATCCGGCTTATGTGGAAGCGGTAATGAATTTAAGTAAAAATCCGGAAAACGTGAACGGCAGCCGCTTTGGTCTGGGTTCGGAAGACAATCCGGTTTTTTCCGGGATGCACGAAGCAGCGGCGCTGGTGGCTGGGGGTTCAGCCCTGGGTGCGGAACTGATTTATGAAGGAGAAGCGGACCACGTTTTCAATATAGCGGGAGGGCTACACCATGCCCTTCGGGATGCTGCGTCGGGTTTTTGCATTTATAATGACTTAGCGGTAGCCATAGCCAAGTTCAGGGAAAAAGGACTCAAAGTGGCGTACGTAGACCTGGATGCCCACCATGGAGATGGGGTCCAGTGGCTTTTTTATAGTGACCCGGGGGTTTTAACCATATCTATTCATGAAACGGGAAGATATCTCTTCCCCGGTACCGGTTCGATAACCGAGTTAGGGGAAGGAGCGGCTTACGGCACCAAAATTAATATTCCTTTAGAGCCTTATACCGAAGATGATTCGTGGCTATGGGCTTTGGAGGAAATTGTTCCGGAGCTTATCAGGAAGTTTGAACCGGACATCCTGGTTACCCAGCACGGGTGTGATTCCCACCGCTTTGACCCTTTAACCCATTTAGCCAATACTACTTTGGCTTTTCAGGAATCAGCCAAGCTCTTACATGAATTAGCCCATGAAGTCTGCGGGGGACGCTGGCTTGCCGGCGGGGGCGGGGGATACGACTACTGGCGGGTGGTGCCCCGGGCCTGGACAATAGTTTGGGCTGAGATGACCGAGCGCTCTCTACCCTATGATGTTCCCGCCACTTTCTGGCGTAAATATGAGAGTAAAGCCGGGGTGTTTTTACCGAGAACTTTTTTAGATGAAGGAAGTTCCGGGATTCCGTTAGAGCGCCGGCGGGAAATTACTTCAAAAAACCAAAGGACGGTGGAAAGGTTAAAAAACGCTTTAACGCTCTTCTGGAGTTAAAGCATTTTTTTATAAAAAGGAGGTTAGCAACAGTTGGAATTAATATTGCAAAAATAAAATTTAAAAAATATTTTGAAGACCGCCAGGACTTTCGGTAACCGCTTCAATTGGATTTACCCAACTCTTAGAGGTTGGGTTTTTCTTTTGCCTCTGGTACAATTAAAATCTGGAGGTAATTTGTATGTTAAAGAAACTAAATGATTACCTTTATCGGTTACCCAAAACCGGCAAGATGCAGGTGGAAGGATTAATAATTGCCAGCGAAAAGCTTTTACCGGCTTTATACCGGGATGAATCGTTAAAGCAATTGCAAAATGCGGCATCGCTACCGGGGGTTTACCGGGAGGTTTACGGGATGCCGGATTTACATGAGGGTTTTGGTTTGCCTATTGGTGGAGTAATGGCTACGGTCCTGCCCGAGGGCTTAATTTCTGCCGGGGCGGTGGGGATGGATATAAACTGCGGGGTGCGCTTACTGACAACTCCTTTTTTAGCCGAAGAGATTTCCCGGGAAAGACTTGCCGAATTAATAAAAGCCATTGAAAAATACGTGCCGGCAGGAGTGGGCAAAAAAAATTGGGAAAAAGAAGTAAGGAGTCTTTTGCCCAAAGTTTTATTAAAAGGAGCTCGGGCTTTGTTAGAAGAGGGATACGGTTTTGCGGAAGACCTTAATAAAATTGAAGAAGGCGGAGTTTTGGCTGGAGCGGAGATCAAAGCTTTATCCGAGACAGCTTTGTCCAGGGGTGCGGAGGGACTTGGAACTTTAGGTGGAGGAAATCACTTTATTGAGGTGCAGGTAGTGGCGGAAGTAAGGCGGTGGGAGGTTGCCAAAAGTTTTGGGTTATATCCGGGGATGTTATGCTTGATGGTTCACACCGGTAGCCGCGGGCTTGGGCACCAGGTTTGTACCGACTATACCGAAATCTTGTATAAAGCTGGACCGAAATACAATGTCAGTGTACCGGTAAAAGGTTTGGCGGCAGTTCCCTTTTCTTCCCCGGAAGGGCAAAGGTATTATCAGGCGATGTTGGCTTCCGCAAATTTTGCTTATGCCAACCGGCAGCTTATTACCCATTACTTAAGACAGGTGTTTAAGTCATACCTCGGAGACGGAAAGCTTGATTTAGTTTATGATTTAGCCCATAATATTGCTAAAGAGGAGTACCACGATGGGATCAAGGTTTTAGTCCACCGCAAGGGTGCTACCAGAGCCTTACCGGCCGGGCACCGGGAAAACTTACCTCAATTTCGGGAAATAGGTCAGCCGGTATTAATTCCCGGAAGCATGGGTACCAAATCGTACGTCCTGCGGGCCACTTCAAATATTTCTTTAACTTTTAACTCTTTAAACCACGGAGCGGGTCGCAGTATGTCCCGGAAAGCTTCTTTAAAGAACTTGACGGTGAGCGAAGTAAAAAAGGCATTAGGAGATGTTATTTTAAATGAAAAAGTGGAATACGTGCGGGATGAAGCGCCGCAGGCGTACAAGGACATAGATCTGGTAATCGAGGCGGTGGTGGGGGCCGGTTTGGCCGAAGTGGTAGCGGTTTTAAAACCGCTTGCGGTGATTAAAGGTAAGGATTAAAAAAAGGGGGATTTTTATGTGTGAAGCCAGTGCTTTTATCGTAAATGGGGATAAGGAAGAGCTTTTTTTGGAACGGGTGGATAAGCTTATTCCGACAGAAGAGGGACTATTACTGGAAAATATTTTTGGCCAGAGAAAAGTTATTAAAGCAAAAATAAAGCGTTTGGAGCTGGTAGACCATCGTATATTACTGGAGCGGGAGGATTAATGGAGGAACTTAAAGCATTAAAAGAAGAGGCGTTGGCCTGTCAGCGCTGCAATCTTAGAGCCCATGCCCAAAGGGTTGTGTTTGGGGAGGGAAATGAAAAAGCTCTATTAATGTTAGTGGGGGAAGGACCCGGAGCTGAAGAAGACCGGCAAGGCAGACCTTTTGTGGGGGCTGCCGGGGAACTTTTAAATAAAATCTTAGAAGCCGCAGGGATTTCCCGGGAAGAAGTTTACATTGGCAATGTGGTAAAATGTCGTCCCCCCAATAACCGGGTTCCTACCAGAGAAGAAGTGGCTGCTTGCCGAACTTTTTTAGACCGGCAAATTGAGTTAATTAAACCTAAAATTATTGTTTGCCTTGGGGCAACTGCCGCTCAGGCGTTGATTGGGCCGGATGTTAGAATTACCAAAATTCGCGGGCTCTGGCATGAAAAAGGTGAGATAAAGATAATGCCGACGTTTCACCCGGCAGCGCTTTTACGGGATCCGACGAAAAAACGCCCGGCGTGGGAAGATTTTCAAAAAGTCCGGGATTTATACTTTGCTTTGAAAAAAGAGCAGGAAGTGGAGGAGTTTGAACAATTAAAATTGTTTTAAAAAAGTAACATTAAGCCCCTGACCTCGTTTCAGGTAAGGTCAAGGGCTTATTTATTTTATATTAGTTTCCTATAGTTCTTTTAACTTTTTTAGCTCTTCCACAAGCATGTTTAATTCGTCATCGTCTTTGGCGTAATAAAGAGCTCCGGGACCGCAGTGATTGACGCAGGTACCGCAGTTCTGGCATTTCTCCCGATCGTATTTTAACCTTTTTTCGCTGTGGTCAAAGTATAGAGCTCCGTACAAACAGTAAGTAGCGGCGGGACAGTCTTCGTTCTGGTCGCAAAGATCTAAGTCAATGTGAATAGGCATACGGTACACCCCCAAAAAATTCATAAAATTTAAAATTATTAATAAAAGTATAACATATCTAAAGTATAATTGAAAGATGGTTGGGGCAAAATAAAAGCAACCTTAGAGGTTCTAAGGTCGCTCTTTTAATCCCAGTAGCGAAATAAATTTGGAAGCAAAGGTTTCCCGGGCTTTTGTGATTTTTGTTAAAAAGGCGGTTAGTTCATCGGCGGTTTCAAACAACGTGAGGGCGTTATAGGCGCATTTCTGGACGCATTGGCCGCAGCCGTTACAGAGGTCAACATTGAAAAACAACTTATTTTCCCCGCTATCGTAAACAAGGGCTTTGGTGCTGCAGACCTCGGCGGCAGGGCAGCAGGGTTCCCTAAGGCAAACTTCGTGGTCGATGTACAGTGTCACGCGAAGCCCTCCTCAAAGCTATTGATAATGTTATATAACACAATAAAACTAATGTTTTCTATATGATAACAGAAGAATGGAGAGTTGTAAAGGATTTTATGGATAATCCCCCTTGATTTATCTCAAAATAAAAACGAAAAGGGGGTTTTTTGATGAAAAAGCTCTGGATTTTTTGTTTAATCGTTACGTTATTGGTTAACCTGACCGGTTGTCCCGATAAGAAAAGAAGACCGGTCCCACCGAAGGTTTTTTTGGTAGTTGCCAAAACCCAGCAGGAAAGAAAAAACTTCATTCAAACCGCATATAATTTAGCCAGGGAAAAAAAGATTGCTCTTACGGTAAGAGGGTTAAATGACGATGAAAAGCGGGAAGAAAAGGTCTTAAAAAAGATCATTGCCCAAAAGCCTAAAGGGGTGATTTGGGAAACGGCAGGTAGTCCCCGGGCCGGGTATTTAGCGCAAAAAATTTACCCAAATGCAAAATTAATTTTTATAAACGATGTGCCGTACGATGGTCTTGGGGATTGTGCGGTGTTGCCCGATTTCCAAAAAGCTGCGGTGATGGTGGCTCAAAATATTGCTCTTAAAGATAAGACCGGGAAAGTGCTGCTTCTGGGGAGCCACCGGCAAACCCTTTCGGTATTTACCTTGGAGAAGGCTTTAAAAAATGAGTTAAGAACCCTGGGTAAGGAAGTAACCGTCGGTAAACTTCCGGTTGGGGCCGGGGAAAGGGCATTGGACGAAATAAGGAATTTGGCAAGGAGTCAAAGTATTATTGCCCTTGACGGAAAAGTAGGGGAACTTTTAGCGGAGGAGGGAATGAAGGAACAGCAGGGAACGGTTATGGCTTCTATGGTGTTAACCAGGAAGGTTGCAAAGGCCATCAAAGAGGGGAAAATTCTTTCGTCTGTGGACTTCATGCCGGAAATTGTAGCAAATAAAGCCCTGGAAGCAATGGACCGGGTATTGCAAAAACGGGGGATAGATGCGGATAGCAAAATTGCGGTTAAAAATGGCCAAATACCGGTTATTTATACACCCGTGCAGCTCATTACCCGGGAAAATGTTCAACAACTCCAAAAGGTTTACGGAAAATTTACTTCCTCCCCGCCAAAAGAAAAGGAAGAAAGCAAAAGCAAGGAGACTAAAACAACAAAGGTAAAAATAACCACAAATCGGGGTAAAACCGTTGAGCTTACGGTAGAAGGAGAAATAACCAAAATAGAAACAAGCCCTGAAGAGGGAAAAAAAGATGAACAGGCTGGCCAGGAAAAGACCGGAGAAGAAAGCGGTGTTGGTCAAAACCGGTAAATTTATTAAAGAAAAAATTTCTTTTGCTGAAAATATTAGAAAGTTTTGGTATAATTACCTTAGTAAGGTAATAAAAGGGGGAAGGGGCCGTGCGATTGTTTTGGCAAACTTTTTTAGCTTTTATTTTTACCGTTTGCGTGCTGGTGTTACCGGCGATGGATATTGAAACCGCGATAATCAGTCAAAAACCGGAAAGTTCCGCAATCACCGCTTTTAAATCCAGCGGTTCCATCTTTGCCGGGATGGGGGATGTTGGTTTAAAACGGGCCCTGACTTCTGGATACGTTCAGAAAATCGGCCGGGAAGTAGCTATCTTTCCCCATATCTTCGTAGTGGATGAACTTATTGCCGATGCAACGAGGGTAGCGGTAAGCTTTTATTTTTACTCCGAAAAACAGCCGGTAGATAATGAAATGGGGCGTTTGGAGGTGGAGCTTGATTTACCGGGAGCTTTTAAACATTCAACTTTTACCGGTATGCAGGGGGAGAACGGGGGTTTAAACGGTTATGTATTTTCCGAATATACCGGAAACCCCAGGGAAATAGTGGTAAAAGGGAAATACAAGGATTTTTCCGGCAGTGAACAGGAGTTTAACATAAAAATTCCGTTTAAACTAACGGCAACTAACTTTAAGGAAATTGGATTAAATAAGAAGCTTGGGGGAAGCCCGGAAGTAGAACTGAGAAAAATTATCTTGGCCCCGACCCAGTGGGTAGTAGTGGTGAATTTAAGAGGAAGCCGGGAGGAGCTTGAGGCCTTTCGCAATTTAAACTTACCGGTGAAACTTTACAGCGATGGCAATCCCTTAGAATTGTTGGGAGTTGGGTCAAGTTTGGGAGGAATCCCGCCTAAGTTGGATGAATACTTTTACTTCCAGCCGGGGGGTCAGGAGAAAGGAGCTTTGGTGGGAGTTTCCTGGCCCGATGGTAATTACCGTGAAATGTATGTAGATTTTACCGTTAACGCCCGGCAAAAGCCGAAGGTAGAGATTACACCGTTTAACGAGAACATACCAGGGGAAACCTTGCCCAAGACTCCTCCGGAGAGAAAGGAACAGAGCTCGGTACCGGTAAGTAAGCCTCTTACGGGTATCGAATGGGTAAAGGAAAACTGTAGAAAGTTTTTAGCATGGATACCGGAGAAAAACTACGGAAAAATTCGGGAAATTGCCGAGGAACAGGTAGTACTGGCGATAAAGGATGCTTTTTCCAATTTCCAGAACTATAAATTGGAGCTTGTGAATTTTAACTACCAGGAAAACCAAAAGGGCTATATTGTTTCTCTTTATGTTGAAATAAGAAATGCTCAAGATAACAGCTATCTTGGAAGTAGCGAGCTGATGTTACAGTTTACCCGTAAGGGAGAAGGTTATAAGCTTATTAAATTCAGTAAAAATTAATTGACAAATTGATGTTTTTTGGTTATTATAAAAGCGAAGGGAAATATCCCGCTTCCTTTTTCCCCAATAATGTGAAAGTACCAACAAGCACCCCCTCTTTTTGGGTTATTTCACCTTTTAGAAAAACCGCTTTTTAAGCGGTTATTTTTTTTGTATAATTTTAGCGTAGGAGGCGGGAGAATGCGGGATGCCTGGTCATTTTTCAACAAAGTTAAAAACTTTTCCCAGGAAGAGTGGCAAAGGTACCAAAGAGAAGTGCCTTTAAAACTCGAAGAAGCGGCAGTTAAAGTTGAAACTCCGGAACTAAAGTTATTAATTTTGTATTTAAAGTACTTCTGGGAGATGTTTTTTGATGAAAGCTATCGCATCGAAGCCAAAACAAAACTTATCATTTTAGCAGGCATCCTGTATTTTGTCCTTCCGGGAGATATTATAAGTGACTTTTTACCTTTTTTAGGTTTTTTGGATGATGCTTTTGTTTTTCGCCTCATTTGGGAATTTATCGGAGAGGAAGTGCGAAGATACGCAAGTTACAAAGGGTATAAGTTACCGGAGGTCCAATTAGATATTAAAACTTTACTGGAGAAAAAATTTGGAGTAATAAGGGATTTATTTAAAATTTCTCCCTTTTTACTGGCCTTAAAACTCGAAAATAAAGTGGAAGATTTGGAGAATTTGTTTTACATTAGTCGGGAATTTTTTAAGCATAACCGCCTGGCCAATGTCCTTAGAGGGAAATTATATTTTTCCGAAAGTTTTTTAAATGGCGTGATAAAAGAGCTGCCCCGGGACTTGCCGGTGGAAAATTTGCGGGTGGAGGTTCGGGGCGATGAATTATGGTTTATGGGGAAGATTGACCAATATAATTTAGATTTTCGGCAAAAAATAAATATGGTAAATTTAACGGCAGAAAAAGACCGGATTTTAATTGAATTTGACTTAAAAGGAATGCCCCAAATAGAGTTTAAAGGGGCGTGGGGGTTTTTATACCGGTTTTTTGCGCCGGTGGCTGGTTTTTGGGGGATACGTAAGTTTATAAAGCTTAATCAACACCGTTTTCCCGGAATAACTTTAGAAGGCAGTAAGCTTAAAGTTGATTTAAGTTTTTATTTAAAACCGGATAATTTAAAGGTTATGGCGTTACTAAAATTTGCGGAGAAGCTTCCGCCTTTAACCGCCGTACCCCAGAACGGGCTTCTTGTGGTAAAAATAAACGAATAGGAGGCGATATTATGGCTAAAGGACTTAATTATTTAGCAAATTCGGTAGCGTTACTGGGTTACCGGGACCGGGAGCAGGGGAACTTTACTACCGTTGCCTGGATAACCCAGGTATCGGTGAAGCCGCCGATGGTTTTGGTGAATGTTGCTCCGGGAAGATATGCCTACCAAAAAATAAAAGAGTCCGGGGAATTCACCTTAGCAATTTTAAGCGAAGAGCAAAAGGAAATTGCCGATTTTTGCGGGAAAAACTCCGGAGCAAAAGTTGATAAGATCAAAGAGCTAAATCTTCCGGTAGTACCCGGGGAAAAAGTTTCTGCTCCGAAACTTACTACCGCCATTGCTAACCTTGAATGCCGCCTGGTACAGGAAATTCCTGTGGGTGACCACATTGTTTTAGTTGGGGAAGTAGTGGCGGATGATGTTCCCTATCCCGCTAAAAGACCGCTTATTTTTCACCAGTGGAAGTACCTTGACTAATCTTTAGTGATAATTACTCTGCTCCAGAGGGGTACCTGGGGGAATAACTCTTCAATATCTTTGTTTAACATGCGGATGCAACCTCTGGAAACCTCACGACCAATGGAGGCTGGATTATTGGTACCGTGAATTCCGTAATTACCTCCGGGAATAGTTAATCCCATCCAGCGGCTTCCGAGAACTCCGTAAGGACTACCCCCGGGATTGCTGATTTTGTTTTTAATCCGGTAGATGCCGGTAGGGGTGGGGGTGCTGGGGGCTCCTACCGCTACTGGCCAGGATTTAATTTTTTGGTTGTTTTTATAGAGGGTTAGAAGCTTCTTTTTTAGACTGACGGTTAAATGGACTATCATTACTTTCGCCTCCTTTCCGGGGTGATGGGGAGGAAAAAAGTTGTTAATTTTTGCGCCGGCTAAAATAAACCTCACTTTAGATATATTAGGAAAACGTCCCGATGGTTACCACGAACTCTGGTCGGTAATGCAGGCAATTACTCTGGGAGATTTAGTGGAAATTGAACCGGCCGAGGGAATAAACTTAAGGGTTGTAGGGGCAGATTTACCTGTGGATTCTACCAATATTGCGTTTAAAGCTGTTCAGGCTTTAAGGGCCGCCACTGGGAAAGCCATAGGAGCCAGCATTACTATCCGTAAAAAAATTCCCCTGGAAGCGGGACTGGCCGGTGGCTCGGCGGATGGAGCCGCAGTTCTTTATGGTTTAAATAAACTTTATAATTTAAATTTAAGTCAGGAAGAGCTTTTAGAAATTGGGGCAAAAATAAGCGCCGATATTCCCTTTTGCCTTACCGGTGGCACCGCCCTGGTGCAGGGGATAGGGGAAAAAGTAAAAAAACTTCCGCCCTTAAAAAAAGGTTATTTTGTTATCTATAAACCCCCTTTTGGGATCTCGACAAAAGAAGCTTATTTAAGGCTTGCGGGTAAGGATTTAACAAAGGAGCATCCCGACCGCGAAAAAATCCTGAAAGCTTTAGGCAAAGAAAATTTAGAGGATTTGGGAAAGTTTTTAAAGAATCTTTTAGAAATAAGTGCTTTGGAAATAAATCCGGAAATATATAAATATAAAAACGAACTTTTAAATTTAAAACCTTTAGGGGTGCTAATGTCGGGTAGCGGTTCTGCTCTTTTTGCTTTAACGGAAAATTTAAAAAAAGCGAAGGAAATTTATTATCAATTGACATTGCCGGGACAAAAATTTATTGTCCGCCCGTATGCGGCCGGTCCTACTTGCTTAAAGCTTTAACTCCATAGTAAAATATAATAATACAAATTATCGTAGAAATGAGGGGTTAAAATGGGGAGATTAAAACCTATTATCCTTGATAATTACAAGCCTTTAAGGGAGCTGGTTTTTGAGACCTTAAGGGAAGCAATTATCAATGGAGTGTTAAAACCCGGGGAGAGGTTGATGGAAGTTCAGCTGGCGGAAGAGCTGGGCGTAAGCCGGACTCCGGTGCGGGAGGCTATTAGAAAATTAGAGCTGGAAGGTTTTGTGGTGATGATTCCCCGGAAAGGGGCTTATGTGGCGGGGATTTCGTTAAAAGATGTGGCGGATGTTTTTGAAGTACGGGCGGCTCTGGAAAGCCTTGCCGCTGGCCTTGCGGCGGAAAGGATTACCGACGAGGAAATCGAGGAGTTGGAGCGGGTATTGGTGCAGCAACAAAGCCTCGCGGAAAGTGACCGTCTGGAAGATATTATTAGAGCTGACACCGATTTTCACGAGGTGCTTTACAGGGCAAGCCGGAATGAACGGCTCATCCAAATTGTAAGCCATCTTAGGGAGCAAATTCAGAGATTTCGGACTGCTTCCCTTTCCCAGCCGGGACGGCTGCGGTTAGCTTTAGAGGAACATAAAGAGATAGTGGAAGCGATAGCCGAACGGAATGTGGAGAAAGCCCAGGCACTGGCCAGGGAACACATCGAGAATGCCGAGCAGAGCATGATTAACGGGTTAAAAGAAAGAGGCGAATTAATAGGTGATTAATGCGCTGGTATTGGCGGGTAGTCAAAACAACGGAAAACTGGCCCAAATTTGTCCCGAGCCGTATGAAGCTTTAATACCCCTGAAAGGCCGCCCAATGGTGGATTATGTGGTCGATGCGCTGTTAAAAACTTCCAAAGTCAATAAAATAGTTGTAGCGGGGCCTAAAGAGCTTGCCGGAAGGTATCCGGAAGGCAGGGTTCGGGTTGTTAACGGGGGCGGCTCGGTGGTAGAATCGGTCCAGCATGGTTTTGCGGTTTTACCCAAGGACTCAATGACTTTGGTGTCAACCAGTGATATTCCTTTACTAACGCCGGAGGAAATTGAAGATTTTCTTAAGAACTGTCCGGATGGATACGATGTTTACTATCCGGTGGTGTTTAAAGAGGCTATTGAGCAACGGGATAAAACGGTTAAGCGGACTTACGTAACGTTAAAGGAAGGTACGGTTACCGGAGGAAACCTTTTTTTGGTTAATCCGCGGATTGTCGACCAGGCCATAGTAAAGGCTCAGGATTTAATTAAACTTAGAAAAAGTCCTTTTAAACTTAGCCTGCTTTTAGGAATAGGTTTTGTAGTGAAATTTTTAACCAAAAGGCTTTCGGTAAAAGAGTTGGAAGAAAAGGTCGGAGGTTTACTGGGAATCCGGGGCAAAGCGGTATTTTCCAGGAGTTTTGGCATTGGAGTTGATGTAGATAAACCGGAAGATCTGGAGGTAGCCTTAAGACATTTGCCCTAAGGGGGGCTTTTTTTCTTTTTGGAGGAGGGTATTAAGTGGTAGAAATTAAAGATGTCCAGGAAGCAAGGATTAGGCTATTGGGGGTTGCTCACCGCACTTTAACCGCTTATTCGGCAACTTTTAGCCGGCTGGCGGGAGCGGAAGTGTATTTTAAATATGAAAACCTGCAAAAAACCGGTTCCTTTAAGCTGAGGGGAGCTTATAATAAAATTGCCAGTCTGCCCGTAAAGGAGCGGGAACGGGGCGTTGTAGCGGCCTCGGCGGGTAACCATGCCCAGGGGGTAGCTTTTGCTTCGTTTAGTGCCGGAATTCCCGCAACTATCGTGATGCCGGAAGGCGCTCCGCTGGCTAAGATTCAAGCGACCCAGAGCTACGGAGCAAAGGTAATCTTACACGGGGTTAGCTATGATGATGCTTTTTTAAAAGCGAAAGAAATCATGGAAAAGGAAGGAGCAACTTTTGTCCATGCCTTTGACGACCCCAAAGTGATTGCCGGGCAGGGGACCATAGCTTTAGAAATGCTCGAAGATGTTCCCGAACTGGATATGCTGGTGGCTCCGGTTGGTGGTGGCGGACTGATAGCCGGTCTTGCAGTGGCAGCGAAAGCGATAAAACCGCATCTGAAAGTCATAGGGGTTCAGGCCAAGGGGGCACCATCGGCGTATGCCTCTTTAAAAGAACGCAGGAAAGTAACGTTAGCTTCGGTATCGACAATTGCTGACGGAATTGCCGTCAAAACTCCGGGGGAGTTGACCTCGAAAATTATTTTTGATTTGGTAGACGACATTGTCCTGGTGGATGATGAGGAAATTGCCCAGGCAATATTAATGATGTTAGAACGGGGTAAAGTAATGCTCGAAGGAGCAGGAGCGGTGGGGGTGGCGGCGCTTTTAGCCCAGAAAATTCCAGTACGGGGGCATAAAGTCGGCGTTGTTTTATCCGGTGGAAATATCGATGTTCATACCATCTCGATCATAATCGAACGGGGTCTGGTAAAATCCGGTAGATATGTACGGATAAAAACTATTCTGGATGATAAACCGGGAGCCTTACAAAAGCTTTTGGAGTTAATTGCCAGGGAAAAGGCCAATATAATTTTTATCAACCATGACCGTATTGCTCCCCACGTGCCGATAAAGCAGGCGGAGGTTGAGCTGGCTCTGGAAACAAGGGACTTATCTCATATTGAAAAAATTATGGCTGTTTTAAGAGAAGCGGGTTATCAGATTCTACAAAATTAAGGAGGGCTTTTTAGTGGAAGGAATTATCTTAGCGGCCGGTAAAGGCACGCGAATGAAATCGGATTTACCCAAGGTAGTACACGAAGTTGCCGAAAAACCAATGGTATTGAGGGTGTATGAAGCTTTAGTTGGTGCCGGGGTTAAGCGGGTGGTAGCGGTGGTGGGCTACCGCAAAGAAAAGGTGGAGGAAATTCTCGGCGGTCGGGCGGTAATTGCAGTTCAGGAAGAACAGTTAGGAACCGGGCATGCAGCTTTGGTGGCTATGCCTTACGTTGAAGACGAGAATGTTATTATTGTCCCCGGAGATACACCCCTTTTAAAAGCTTCTACCCTTCAAGCTTTAATCAAAAAACATCTTGAGACCGGGGCTTATGCCACGGTATTAACCTGTTTTTTAAGTAATCCCTATGGTTACGGCCGTATTGTCCGGGACGGATACGGGAAAATAATAAAAATAGTCGAGGAAAAGGATGCAACCTTGGAAGAAAAGCAAATAGCGGAGGTTAACACGGGAATTTACTGTTTTAATACAAAAATATTAAAAGAAATCTTACCGTTATTAAAAGCGGAAAATGCCCAAAAGGAGTATTACCTGACCGATGTTATTCCCCTTCTTTTAGAACGGGGTAAGGTAGTTGAAACGATTACCATACAGGACGAAACGGAAGTTTATGGGGTAAATGACCGGGTGCAGCTCGCTCTCTTAACCAAGGAAGTTTACCGGAGAAAAGCCGAGGCGTTAATGCAGGAAGGGGTTACGATAATTGACCCGGAGACCGTGTATATTGGTGAAGAAGTAGTGGTGGGCAGTGATACGGTTATTTATCCCAATACTTACCTTGAAGGGAAAACGATTATTGGGAATGGGTGCCGCCTTGGCCCCAATACCCGCATTACCGATAGCGTGATTGGCAACAATACCGAAATTACTTTTTCCGTAATTATCCAGGCCCGGGTTGGCGATGAGGTGAATGTGGGACCGTTTGCTTATCTTCGACCGGGTACCGAAATTGCTAACGGGGTAAAAATTGGGGATTTTGTGGAAATTAAAAAATCGTTCATTGGCGAAGGCTCCAAGGTTCCCCACCTGTCCTACATTGGGGATGCGGTAGTGGGTAAAGGAGTTAATATTGGGGCCGGAACAATTACATGTAATTACGACGGGAAAAATAAGTGGGAAACGGTAATTGAAGATGGAGCGTTTATCGGAAGCAATACCAATTTGGTGGCACCGATAAAGATTGGGAAAAATGCTGTAGTTGGGGCAGGCTCCACATTAACCGAAGATGTTCCGGAAAAAGCTTTGGCTATAGCCCGTTCCCGCCAGGTGAATAAAGAAGATTATGTTAAATAATATTTATTTTTTCGTTAAAGCGGCAGGAAGTTTTCCTATTGTAGGAGAATAAAAAAACTGTCGAATTTTGCTCGTAACATGGATTAAAGTAAATGGAGGTTTAAAAATGAGCCGCTATGATTTGAAAATTTTTTCCGGCAATGCCAATCCAGATTTAGCTCGGGAAATTGCTTCTTTTTTGGGAGTGGAAGTTGGTGATGCCCGGGTTTCCCGCTTTTCCGATGGGGAAATTCAGGTAAAAATAAATGAAAGCGTCCGGGGGGCGGATGTATTTATAATCCAGCCAACCTGTACACCGGTTAATGAAAATTTAATGGAGCTGTTGATCTTAATAGATGCGATTAGAAGGGCTTCGGCACGCAGGATTACAGCCGTTTTGCCGTATTTTGGTTACGCCCGGCAGGACCGGAAAACGAGAGCCCGGGATCCGATTACGGCAAAATTGGTATCCAATTTAATAACCGTAAGCGGGGCGCGCCGGGTGATTGCCATGGATCTGCATGCCGGACAAATTCAGGGCTTTTTTGATATACCGGTTGATCACCTGGTGGGCGTACCGATTTTAGCCAAGTATTTTAATGAAAAAGGTTTGGAAAATAAGGTGGTGGTTTCTCCCGATTTAGGCGGGGTAACCCGGGCCCGGGATTTGGCCGAGCGGATTGGGGCGCCAATTGCTATTATCGATAAACGCCGCCCGGAACCCAATGTAGCGGAAGTAATGAATATCATTGGAGATATTGAAGGGAAAACGGTGATTATGATCGATGATATTATCGATACCGCCGGTACCATTACCCAGGGAGCTCAGGCTCTTATCGAACGGGGAGCTAAAGAAGTATACGTATGCTGTACCCATCCTATTTTATCCGGTCCGGCGGTGGACCGGCTGGCCAACGCTCCCATTAAGGAAGTAGTTGTAACCAATACAATACCTCTTCCACCAGAAAAGAAACTGCCCAAAATTAAAGTGTTATCGGTAGCACCCCTAATGGGTGAAGCGATCCGGCGAATTCATGAAGATTTATCGGTAAGTGAGCTATTTGTTTAATCGTCCTGCTTTTTGATTATTGCCTTGCCCCACCGGGCAAGGTTTTCTTTTATTTTGGAAAAAGTGTGGCTAATTTTTCCCGGAATGTAGGTAAGGGCTTCTCTTCCTTCCCTCTTGACAACAACGGCATCTTTGCCGATAGTTAATATATAGGAGCTTTCTAAATGGTAACTGCGACCAAGACGCATTAAACCCGGGGCGATGATTATTTCGGTAATATCTCCGGTAGAAAGTTCAAAGGTAAAGTTTACCATTTGGCCCAGGTAACTTCCGTCTTCCGCAATGACTTTTTGGCCAAAGAGCCGGGGACCTTTTTTCCATAGTTCCACAAGCCCGGAAGACTGGTCGGGTTTTTTTAAAGCATCTTTACTTTTAATGAGGACTACCTTTTCACTTAATGCTTTTATTTCGTTAAAAGGCAGGAGTTTTATCCCCGGTAAAAAATTGCGACTGACCACTAATAGACCTGCAACTTTTCGCTCATAAGGCTCCACTAATAGCTCTTTTACTGTTCCGGTGATAATACCGTCGTAGGCGGTAATTACCGGAAGCCCTTGGATAAGCCGTGCATTCCCAAAATACCACCTCCCGGTCCCTCTTTAAGTTACATTTATTCCCAGTTCATGTTTTTTAGAACTAAAATTCGGGAATACTTTGTAAGTAAGGAGGGATGTAAAAGGTGGAAAAAATTACTGCGAGTGTACGGTTGAAGAAAACCCGGGGAGAACGGAACCGGCTTTTAAAAGAAGGCAAAGTGCCCGGAGTAATGTACGGGAAAAACATTGAGCCGGTGGCGGTGGCTGTTAATGCTCGGGAACTTGAGAGTTTGGTAGAGCGGGGCTTAAAATTATTTGAGCTTTCCGTGGAAGGAAAAACCCAGAGGGTACTGGTTAAAGAGCTACAACACCATCCGGTGACCGGGAAGCTAATCCATGTGGATTTTCAGGTGGTAGAAAGCGGCCGGAAGATCCGGCAACTGGTGCCGGTGGAGCTTTATGGGGAACCGGCAGGGGTTAAAGCCGGTGGTATCTTGGAGCATGGTCTTTCGGAAGTTACGGTGGAGTGCCTGCCAGAGGATCTACCGGAGTTTATTGAAGCGGATGTTTCAAAACTTGAGGTTGGCGATTGTCTGAGGGTAAAAGATTTGGAGCTACCTCCGGGTGTACGCGTCATTGAGGACCCGGAAAGCATCATTGCGTTAATATCTGCTCCCAGGGATTATGTTGAAGAGGAAGAGGAAACAACTACCTCCGCCCCGGAAGCTACAGCTTAAAATTTTCGTAGGGAGAGGAAAAATGTTTATCATAGCAGGATTGGGGAACCCCGGACAGGAATATGAAAATACCCGGCATAATGCCGGGTTTATGGTTGTAGATGAGTTAGCTAAAAAACATGGAATATTAATAACCAAAAGAAAATTTAAAAGCCTTGTCGGTGAAGGGGAAATTTTAGGGGTAAAAGTTTTATTGCTTAAACCTCAAACCTATATGAATTTAAGCGGGACAGCAGTCCAGGAGGCGGTTTCTTTTTACAAACTCCCTTTGTCCCGCTTAGTTGTTGTTTATGATGATTTAGACTTGCCTTTAGGGAAAATTCGTCTTCGTTTAAAAGGGAGTGCCGGCGGTCATCGGGGAATGGGGTCTATTATTAGTTGTCTGGGAAGTGAGGAAATACCCCGATTAAAAATTGGGATTGGTCGACCGGCGGTGGGAGATGTTAAGGATTATGTTTTACAGCCCTTTACCGGTGCCGAGAGGGAGATTTTAGAGCCTATCCTTAAACTGGCGGCGGAAGCCATAACCGTAGCTCTAACGGAAGGATTTAATAAAGCAATGACTGACTTTAACCGGGGAGGTTAATAATTTACAAGGTGGCTTCTTTTTTTTATGGTTTTTTGGCAGCGGTGCTGGCTTATGGGGTAAATAAACTTTTAGTGCGCTTGCTAACAAAGGAGAAGGTAGCGTTAGTAGCTCCTTCTATCGAAGAATGTCTAAAAACTTTTTTGGGGCTCCTTGGTCAGGGAAACATCGTTTTTACCCATTTCGCTTTTGGTTTTGCCGAAGGCTTGTACGACTTAATAACCGCCCGCCAGAAGTATCTGGCGTTTTTTCTGAGTATCGTTACCCATACCGTTTTTGGTATTATTACTTTAAGTATAACTGAAAAATTTACCCTTTTTTTAGGTATAAGTACCGCCGCTCTGGGCCATACTTTGTATAACCTGATAGTTTTAAAAATGGCCCGGAGGTAAGCGATGATTATCCATGTTTGTGACTTTTGCCAAAAAACCTACTTCTTCAAAGGAAGTTCCACAAAAATTTCTTACATACGGGGGATCTGTCCCGATTGCCAGGAGGAGCTTTTTTTTGAAGAAAAATCGTATTTTGGCCGACCAGTTATTCATTAAAACGGAGGATGTAGTGTGAGTAAAAATATTTTTTCTTTAATGCAGGAAAATTCAGAATTTAAGCGCCTTTTGGAAGGGATAAATAAAAAACGGATTCAGTTAATTTACGGTTCTTACGGCACTGCCCGGACCTTTTTAATGGCAACTGTTGCCAAAGCCTTAAACCGTCCTCTTTTGGTGATTACCGAGAATGAACAGGTGGCCCGGGAAATTGCCGAAGATTTGGAGTTTTTCCTGGGCGATAAAACTTCCCGCTTTTTTTACCGGGAGGGTTTTTTATTTGACCTGACCGTGCGGGAAGGGGGCGAGTTAAAGGCTTCGAGAATTGAGCTATTAAAAAGGCTGTCCCGGGGAGAAAAGCCGCATACGGTCGTAAACTACGAAGCTTTAACCCGGAAATACCCGCCGTTGCAGAGCTTTGCCCGCTGGAAAAGGGAGCTCAGGGTTGGAGATGTGGTTGAGCTTGAGGAATTGATCCGGTATTTAAGCCAGATCGGTTATGAACGGGTGGACCAGGTAGAAGCGCCGGGACAGTTCAGCCAGCGGGGTGGAATTGTAGATGTTTATGTTCCCGGTGAGGTGCCTTTCAGGGCGGAGTTTTTTGGCGATGAAATTGATTCCCTGCGGGCTTTGGATGTTGAAAGCCAGCGTTCCCAGGCCAATTTAAACGAAGTGGTTATTTATCCTGCCGAGGTAGCTGTTGCCGAAGAAGACCTGCTTTTAGAGGTAAAACAAAAAATTAGTGCAGATATTGAACAACAAGTTAAAAAATTAATTCAGCAAAATAAACGGGAAGCTGCAGGTAGATTAAAAGAAAAAGGAGCCGAGGTTTTAAATATTCTGGGAAAAAGCGAGGTAATTGAAAAGCTATTGCCGTACTTTTGGAGCGGTGTTTCGCTTCTGGATTATTTTGGCGACGAATATCTTGTTTTTTTAGATGAGCCGGGGAGATTTGGCGAGCAAATTAATAGTTTGGAGAAACTGCGCCGGGAAAGTTTTACCGAAGCGCTTAGTGGCGGCTATACTTTACCAAAGCAAGCCGAGGTTTTTTACGAAGAAGAGCAGCTAATGGCTCTTCTACGAGAAAGAATTGCGGTGATAACTTCTCTTTTACCCAAAACTCCGCGTTTTATCGGAGATTACGACCCCCATAATTTTGCGGGAAGAAAGCCACCAAACTATTTAGGAAAGGAAAAGCTATTTTTTGAAGATATAAAAAACTTTCTTGCCAATAATTATCGCATTTTTATCTTAAGAGGACGGGAAGAAGCGGCGGTAGCGTTAAAAAATGAGCTTTTAAAAAGAAATTTTCCGGCAAGCTTCGTTGAAAAATTTGAGGTAGAGATAGCCCCCCGGGAAATAAAAATTGGCCTTGGCGTTCTTAATTCTGGCTTTGAATTTCCCCAGCAAAAGCTTTTGGTTTACACCGATGTAGAACTGGCGGGAAGGGTGGTAAAAGCAAGGGTTACAAAAGCGGTTTTAGGGGAAAGGACTGAGGAGCCGTTTTCCCCAGGTGATTATGTAGTGCATCCGGTCCACGGAATTGGCAGGTACCTGGGGATAAAGCCGGTAGAAGTTGGCGGAAACGTCAAGGACTACCTGGTTATTGCTTACCAGGGGGAAGATAGGCTTTACGTACCTCCGGAACAGGTAGGAAACCTCCAAAAATACGTGGGCGTTGACGGCGAGCCGCCAAAACTTTCCCGCCTTGGTGGCAGCGACTGGCAGAGGGTTAAAAATCGGGTGAAAGCCGCGGTCAGGGAAATGGCCGAAGGTTTGTTGGAGCTTTATGCCAAGAGAATGGCCAAGCCGGGTTTTGCTTTTTCGCCCGATACCGTCTGGCAAAAGGAATTTGAAGAGCGCTTTCCCTATGAAGAAACCCCCGACCAGCTCAAAGCCATTGAAGAGGTAAAAAGAGACATGGAAAAACCGAAGGTGATGGACCGGCTTTTATGCGGTGATGTCGGGTACGGTAAGACCGAAGTAGCTTTAAGGGCAGCTTTTAAGGCCGTAATGGATGGGAAGCAGGTGGCGGTCTTAACTCCTACTACTTTACTGGCGCAGCAGCATTACAATACTTTTAAGGAGCGTTTTTCCGGTTATCCTGTCGAAATTCGCCTTTTAAGCCGTTTTCAGACAGCCCGGGAGCAAAAGGAAATAATTAAAGAACTGAAAAGAGGGAAAGTGGACATTGTTATTGGAACCCACCGCTTGCTCCAGGACGACGTTCAGTTTTACGATTTGGGCCTGATGATTGTGGATGAGGAGCAGCGCTTTGGAGTGGCCCAAAAAGAACGGTTAAAAATTTTAACGGAAACGGTAGATGTTTTAACCCTGACGGCAACTCCGATACCGCGGACGCTCCACATGGCTTTAATGGGCATAAGGGATTTAAGTGTTTTAAATACCCCACCGGAGAACCGTTTTCCGGTGCAAACCTATGTCCTGGAAGAAGACCCTTTTATCATCAGGGATGCCATTCGCCGGGAACTGGGGCGCGGGGGCCAGGTGTTTTTTGTCCATAATCGGGTTTCCGATATTGATGAAGTAGCTGCCTGGGTTCAGTCTTTAGTGCCCGAAGCAAAGGTGGCAGTGGCCCACGGGCAAATGAAAGAAGAACAGTTAGAAAGGGTAATGTTGGAATTTATTTCCGGTAAGTACGATGTCCTGGTTTCCACGACGATAATCGAAACGGGAATTGACCTTCCTAATGTTAATACTTTGATTATTAAAAATGCCGACCGTTTTGGACTAGCCCAGCTTTACCAGCTCCGGGGCCGGGTAGGGCGGAGTAACCGAATTGCTTATGCTTACTTGATGTACGAAAAGGATAAGGTGTTAAGAGAAGCGGCCGAAAAGCGTTTAGCCGCGATTAAAGAGTTTACGGAGTTTGGTTCGGGCTTAAAACTTGCCATGCGGGACCTGGAAATTCGCGGTGCGGGAAACCTGTTAGGGCCGGAGCAGCACGGGCATATTGCGGCGGTAGGCTTTGATATGTATATGAAGCTTTTGCAGGAAACGGTGGCGGAGTTAAAGGGGCAGGTAACTTCCGAGGAAGTGGAGCCGCAGCTCGAATTAAACTTAACTGCCTATATTCCCGAAAGCTATATTCCCGATGAAAAACAAAAAATTGAAATGTACCGCAGACTTTCGCGGACGCGCAACTTAGAGGATTTAGAAGATGTGGTGGATGAATTAATTGACCGTTTTGGCGAAATTCCTCCGGAAGTGGAAAACCTGATTCGGCTAATTAAAATAAAAATTGTGGCTTCTAAACTAAAAGTTAAAGGAATTTTCCAGACCGACGAAGAGCTGAAAATTCAGTTCTTTCCCAATCCCGAAATTACTGCCGAAAAGCTTTCACGAATTTCCGGTCAGTTTAAGGGCAGGGTCATATTTGGTATGAACCCCGATCTGGAAATTCGTGTCCGGACGAAGGGAAAAATGGGCCAAGAAATTTTTTCAATTTTAGAAAGGATATTCGGGCAGTTAAGTTGAATATATAAACGGTAAAATTTTTTACAAATTAGTTATTGTGTAGAGAGGAGAGACAGTAATGAAAAAAATTACAAGAGTTGTTGCCGTACTTTTAACCTTTGTCCTGGCCTTAATCGTTGCGGGTTGTGGGGATTACGTGGCCAAAGTGAATGGAAAAACTATTTCCAAAAAAGATTTCGACCGGCGGTTTGCCCAGGTACAGGCTGACATGAAGCTAAGAGGAGTGGATTTAACCTCCACCGAGGGGCAGAAGATGCTTCAGAGCTTAAAGCAGCAGACTCTGGACCAGATGATCAATGAAATTCTAATTTCCGAGTATGGAAAGGAAAAGAAAATTGAACCGACAAAAGACGAAATTACCAATAAAATTAATGAAATTCGGGCCCAGTTCCCATCACCCCAGGATTTTGAAAAAGCTTTAAAAGACCGGAATATAACCGACAAAGATTTGCAAGAAATGGTTCGGGTGCAACTAATAAATGACAAAATTTACAACGAAGTAACCAAAGGGATTACCGTATCCGAACAGGAAGTTAAGGAGTATTATGAAAAACATAAAAACGAGCCGGATTTTCAATCACCGGAGCAGCGGCAGGTAAGGCATATTTTAATTGCGGTTAACGATGGAAATGCTCAAAACAATCCCCATTTTAACATCAATGTCAAAAGAACCGATGCGGAAGCCAAAAAGCTTGCCGAGGAGTTAATAAAACAAATAAAAGCCGGAAAGGATTTTGCTACCCTGGCTAAAGAAAAATCCGATGATCCTGGAGTAAAAGAAAATGGGGGGCAGTATACCTTCAGCCGGGGGGAGATGGTAAAGGAGTTTGAAGATGCTGCCTTTGCCTTGAAAAAACCCGGTGATATTACCGAAACTCCCGTAAAAACTGCTTTCGGTTATCACATCATTAAACTGGAAAAAATTATCCCGGCAAGACAAAAAATTTACGAAGAGGTTAAAGAACAGCTGAAAAACTACCTTTTAGAGAAAAAGAAACGCGAAGCTTATAATAAATTCCTCGAAGACTTAAAGAAGAAAGCCAAGATTGAAACTAAGCTTTCTTTCAAGTAAAAACTTAACAAAAAAGTATAAACCCCTCCTTAAGGTAAAATACTAACATTACCAAACCACTTAAGGAGGGAATTTTTATGAAAGCAACGGGTATTGTGCGGCGAATTGATGATCTGGGGCGGGTAGTAATTCCCAAGGAGATAAGAAGAACGTTACGGATAAGAGAGGGGGACCCTCTGGAAATTTTTGTTGACCGGGACGGAGAGGTGATTTTAAAAAAATACTCGCCAATTGGTGAGCTGGGGGATTTTGCTAAAGAATACGCCGAATCCCTTCATGAATCTTTAGGTCATATTGCCTTTATTGCCGACCGTGATACGATAATAGCGGTGGCTGGAGCCCCGAAAAAAGAGTTTCTCAATAAGCCCATTGGTCCGGCGGTAGAGCGGGCCATGAATGAAAGAAAAACCGTGGTGATAACCGCCACCGGGGAACACGAGTACTGTAAGGAATGTATTACCGCCGAAGAGGGCAAGTGCCTGTTTACTTCGGAAATTATCGCGCCGATTATTGCTGAAGGAGACCCCATCGGGGCTGTAATCATTGCCAGCCGGGAGCCGGGAGTGAAGTTCGGAACTTTGGAGCAAAAAATGGCGGAAACCGCTGCTCATTTTCTCGCCAAACAAATGGAACAGTAACCTCCAGGGACGGTTCTGACAGCGTACATATTGAACGCCGTTCAGAACCGTTTATTTATTTTTTCCTGTTTTTCCGAATTGTTCGAAGAAAACTATTATAACTTTTACCCAAAAATTCGGCGGTTTGTTTTAGTTCAATGTTATATTGTTCTTTAGCTCGAAGGGCTAATTCAACCTGTGCATTTACTACCGGGCGCTTATATTCATCGGTTAACAATTCGGTATAAGAAAGATTTAACTCACTGCAAATTTTTTTGGCTAAATACTGTAAATGAAAGTACCTTATACTTCCATCCAAATCTTCCGGCCAGAATTCCTCTTTAACTAAACTTTCAACTAAAAAATTGGTAATTGGTTGCAAGTCTTCTAAGCCGTTGGGGCAAATTTGCGTAAAAAGGGAAAAATCCATAAAAGGCAAAGCTTTTTGAGGATTTAAGAAATAATAGAAACTACTCCATGGGTATGAAGATAAACTTAAGACCAGGCCTGCCCGTAAAGGATTTAACAGAACATAACGAAAAGCTTCCCAGAGATAATCATCCGATTCTATCAGATAAGATTTAAACCGATCCTCAAAAACGTGACCGGTTTTTTGGTATTTTCGGTTAAAATAAATGGCGTAGGTGGTAAGGACCGGTTGAAAGTACTTAGATAATGGTTCGTCAGTGGCCTGGGCTAAAATGTGAAAGTGGTTGGACATTAAAGTAAAGGCAAATATTTTAAGCGGCTTTTTTTCCCAGTTTTTTTGCAAAAGAAAAAGAAAGAAGTTGTAGTCTTTTTCTTCCAAGAAAATTTTTTCTTTTTTGTTTCCCCGGGCAATGATATGATAAATACTGCCGGGAAGAAAAAAGCGTTTTTGTCGAGGCATTATTTTCCCCCTCAGAATTGTTTGTCTAAAATATACATAATTTCCACAAATAACGTCAATAGGAAAAGGAAGAGTTGGGGAAGAAAAGCACTTTTTTTGAACCGTTTCTGGAGGAGGTGGTGGGAAAATGGTGGTTGACAGAACCGTCCCTGGAGTGATCTATGTGGTGGGGTTGGGGCCGGGGAGTATGGATTACCTACCCTTGAAGGCGTACCGGCTCTTGAAAGCGGGGATGAAGGTTTTTTTCCGGACGGAAAAAGCAGCACCTCCGGAACTGTTAAGGGAAATCACCTGGCAGAGCTTTGACCATTTATATGAAGAGTTTTCTACCTTTGAGGAAGTTTACCGGGAAATTGTTAAAGTACTTCTTAGAGAAAGGCAAAAGGGCGATCTTGTTTATGCGGTGCCGGGGAACCCGCTGGTGGCGGAAAAAACCGTAGAGCTTTTACTTGAGCAGCACGAGGTACCGGTGGAAGTGGTAACGGCGCCGGGGGCGTTAGAGCTTGCCCTAACTTCCCTGAAAATAGACCCTGCTAAAGACCCTTATAAAGTCCTGGATGCTTTAACCGTAACGGCTTGGGATTTTTCCAAAAGTGCTACTAACATTATTTTTCAGGTGTACGACCGTTTAATTGCCGGAAATCTCAAAATTTTGTTGATGGAGAGGTATCCCGATGATTATCCGGTCCTGGTATTACGAGATCTGGGGCTGCCGGAAGAAAAGGTTGAAAAAGTTCCTTTATTTGAGTTGGACCGCCGGGAGTTTGATCACAAAGTGCTGGTGGTGGTTCCCAAAATGCGGGAGGAAATATTTTCGGTTGAAAAGCTTGGAGAAATCATGGAAGTTTTAAGGGGGGAGCAGGGGTGCCCCTGGGACCGGGAGCAGACGCACCGTTCGCGTTTGCCTTATGTTTTAGAAGAAGCGTATGAAGTGGCCGAAGCAATCGAGGAGGAGGACCCGGAAAAGCTAAAAGAAGAGCTGGGCGATTTACTTTTGCAGGTGGTTTTTCATGCCCAGATTGCCCGGGAAGAAGGGGAGTTTACTTTTAAAGAGGTAGTTGAAGGGATTTGTGAGAAACTTATTCGCCGGCACCCTCACGTTTTTGCCTCGGTGGAAGTTGATGATAGCGAGGAAGTAAAAATTAACTGGGAAATGATTAAACAGCAGGAAAAAGGGAAAAAATCGGTAATAGAGGGAGTGGCCAAAACTCTTCCGGCCCTAAAAAAAGCGCAAAAAGTAGGAGAAAAGGCGGCCAAGGTTGGTTTTGACTGGGAAAAGGCGGAGGAGGTTTTTGCCAAGATTGAAGAAGAGTTAGAGGAACTAAGAGCAAGTTTAAAGGAGGGGACCAGCCGGCAGGAAGAGGAACTGGGAGATTTGTTATTTTCGGTGGTAAATCTTGCCCGAAAATTGGGGTTGGAGGCAGAAGAGGCGCTAAATAAAACCACTTCTAAATTCGTAAAAAGATTTATGAAAATGGAAGAAATGGTTAAAGAAAGGGGCCAAAACCTCCAGGATTTAACTCTAAGTGAGTTGGATGAGCTATGGAATAAAGCAAAAAATCATTAAAAAAATAAGATTTTTTTTGATAGTTTGCAGGAAAATGAAGGATTGTAGCGAATTAAGTAAAACGATAATTTAAGTACATAAAAAATTTTTTCAAGGAGGGAATATAAGTGAACAAAGCTGAATTAGTAAGTGTAATTGCTGAGAAGGCCGAAATGACTAAAAAGGATGCGGAAAAAGCCTTAAATGCGGTTTTAGCAGCAATTGAAGAAGCTTTGAAAAAAGGTGAAAAAGTACAGTTGGTCGGTTTTGGTACTTTTGAAGTAAGAGAAAGAGCCGCACGGAAGGGTAGAAACCCGCAAACCGGTCAGGAAATCGAAATTCCCGCTTCCAAAGTTCCGGTATTTAAGCCCGGCAAGCTTTTAAAAGAAAAAATTTAATAAAAAAGCCAGGTGCCTAAAGCATCTGGCTTTTTTCTGTGTTTGCATAACCCTTCCTCTTTTTGGGCAAAATAACCAAAAATTGAGGAGGGGTTTTATGCGCCTTGGGAAAAGTCTTTTAGCCTTGATGGTAATGTTTGTTCTCATAATTTACGGTTGCACTCCCGCAAGAAAGCCTTTAGCCCTCAAAAAATATAGAACCGAACCCACCGTTACAGTTTACTTCAATGAGACCGGGGAAAAAAAGAAGATGAGATTGGAAGAATACGTCCTGGGAGTTGTAGCGGCGGAAATGGAACCGGATTGGCCGGTTAATGCTTTAGCGGCGCAGGCAATTTTAGCTCGAACTTTTGCCCTGGAGAATATTGAAAGTGGAAAGGTGAGAAAGCTTCACGGTACCGATGTTTCCACCGATATCGAAGAGAGCCAGGCGTATGACCCGAAAAAAATTACGGAAAATGTAAAGAAAGCGGTGCAAATGACCCGGGGTCAAGTGGTACTTTACAAGGGGCATTTTATCAAAGCCTGGTTTAATGCCTGCGACGGTGGGATTTCGGCTTCGGCCAGGGAAGGATTAAGTTATACCAAAACTCCTACTCCCTACGTCAAAGAGTTAGTGAAAGATGGCTGTCTTAAAGTTACCATTCCGGAAAACCGCCACTGGCGGGTAGAGATACCTTGGGAGGAGATTCGAAAGGTGTTAAAAACAAATTATAAAACCGATCCAGGCCCTAACCCTGCGGTAAAGGTATTAGCCCGGGGTAAAAGCGGGCGAGTGTTAACCCTGCGGGTTGGAACGGCCACCGTTGGAGCGCCGGCTTTGAGATTAGCCCTTGGACCGGAAAAAATGCGTTCCACATTGTTAACGAAAATTTTTGTGGAAAACGGTAAGCTAATCATGGAGGGAAAAGGCTTTGGCCATGGTGTCGGCCTTTGCCAGTGGGGGGCCAATAAAATGGCCCGGGAAGGTAAGTCACCGGAAGAAATCATCAGGTTTTATTTTAAAGATATTGAAATTAAAAAACTCTGGCGGTAGGAAGTTATGCGGGCATAATTCCCTTTATGCCCGCATAATTATTTTGTAAGGTCGAAAGGGGGGGAAGTATGGACGAGGCTACTTTGCATAAAGTAGAAATTTATGACCGCAAAACCGTTAAGCTTTCAGGAATAAAGCAGGTTTTAAGCTTTAATGACCAGGAGATCCTGGTTGAAAGTGTCCAGGGATTTGTGGTTCTTAAGGGAGAAAGCCTTTTTATTACCGGACTGAATCTGGAGGCAGGAACTTTGATAGTTGAAGGGTTTTTAAAGGAATTTACCTATCCGGAAGAGGGTGTAAAGGCTAAAGAAAGGGGTAAGAAGGTTTGGGAGCGCCTATTTCGGTAGCAGGACAAATTAGAGAAGTTATTTTGTTTTTGGTGGCCGTGGCCTTGGGTTTGACATTTTGCGGCCTTTATTTTTTGGAAAACCTTATTTTAAAGCGAAAGTTTAGACGCAGGAAGAAATTTTTTCCCTATTTTGTAGCGGATATTCTTTATTTTACCGCAGTAGGAGGCTTAATTTTGGGGTATTTTCTCTTTTTCAGTCAGGGAGAGGTGAGGAGTTACGGCTTTTTGGGAATAATTACCGGAATAGTTTTATATTATTTTATTTTAAATAAAAACACCAGTTCGAAAGGAAAAACGTAAATTAGCACGAATAAATTTAGTAAGATTTTGTCCACATTTTGTCCATAACTTGTCCAAAGTTTGTCCACAATTGTTAATAAACTGTGGATAAGTTGTAAATAAGGTGAAGATAAATGCAGATTGAAATTCGAGGGGCAGAAAAATTAAGCTTTCGCGAACGGCAAGTGGTAGTGCTAAAAGAAATGGGTTACACCAACGAACAGGTTGCCAAAAAATTAAAAATTAATGTGAGTTCCGTTGCCACCCTTTATAATCGTGCCAAAAGCAAAGGCTACCAGGTAGTGATAGTAATTCCAGGGGATCATCTGAGACTTTTTGATCCCGGGGATGAAGGGGAGGAAGAATAATGCCGCGGTATTATGCCGGTTACAATAAAAGAAATAAGAAAAAAAACTTTTGGTCGGCGGTATTTTTGGCGTTTCTTTTATACATAATGGTGAGCTTTGGTTTTGAGGTTTACAAACTTTACATTATGCACCGGGAAGTTAAAGCTCTATCGGCAGAGGTTTATGAGCTAAAAGCGGATAATGAGAAGCTGTTAGAAGATATTAAGAGGCTAAAAAATAACTCGTACTTTGAAACTCGCGCCAGGGAGATGGGGTTTGTAAAACCTGGAGAAAAAGTAATTGTAATTGAAAAGAAGGGAAATAAAGATGCCAGCAGTGATTGATATCGGAACAAATTCGGTACGGGTTTTAGTTGGTTCTTTTAACAATGGTAAATTTTACGAAGAGTACCGGGACTTGAGGACCACCCGTATTGGCCAAGGGATAAACTCGGGGTATTTAAAAGAAGAGGCGATGGAGCGAACCTTGAGGGTGGTTGTAGAATTTGTTGAAAAAGCCCGGGAATTTACTGATGAGATAGTGATTTTTGCCACCAGTGCGGTGCGCGATGCTAAAAATCAAAGGGAGTTTGTGGATAAAATAAAAAGCGCAACCGGTATAACCCTTGAGGTTTTAACGGGCGAGGAGGAAGCTTATTATTCTTATCAGGGAGTAAAGCTATCATTACCTTATTTAAACGAACCTGCGGTTATCGATTTGGGCGGCGGGAGTATTGAGTTTATTTGGCAGGAACGGGGGAAAACCTTATTTCAAAGTGTCCCAGTTGGGGCAGTAAGATTAATGGAGGCTGTAGACAAGGAGGGTTTGCTGAAACTTTTACGGGATTTTGTCGGGAAAATAACTCCCTATTTTCATGAACCGGTGGTGGCGGTTGGTGGTACCGCTACAACTTTAGCAGCAATTGACCTGAAGTTAGAAAAATACGATCCCCGCAAAGTGGAGGGGCATACTATTGAATTACCGCGGCTTAGAGAAATCCATAATTATTTAGAAAGTTTACCCTTACCCGAACGCCAAAAGGTACCGGGACTTTTACCCGAGCGAGCAGATATTATCGTTTATGGCTGTAAAATATTAATTGAAGTTCTAACCACCGCCCGGCTTTCCGGGCTAATTGTGGGCGAAGGGGACCTGCTATTAGGAAAACTTAAAGAAATGACGGTGTCGAAAGAAAATAAAGGGCCAAAACTTTAAAATGACAAAAATTTCCTCCTTGCAAGGCTATAATAACCATTAGAAGCCTTGAAAAAGGAGGATTTTTTTTGGAAACCAAGATCTATCCCTTTGCCCGTAGAAAGAGTAATGTAAAAGCCCCGGAGGTTAAAAGGCCGCTTAAAAAATTGAAACTTGGTGACATAATTTTTCCGGTTTTAGCCTTTTCTTTGGGAAGAGCTTCGCTGGCGGGAGACCTTTATCCCTTTGGGCCGGCATTTTTAGGAGCGGCGGTCGCTTATCTGGGACTGGGGGAAGCTTTTTTTCTATTTGTTTTCCTTTTATTAGGACAAATCTTTATTATACCCGAGCGTTATATAATTTATAAGTTTTCGCAGCTTTTGGTACTGTTTATTTTAGCGGGAATACTTCTTAAAAACTTAAATTTCAAGAAAAAGACCGTTGTTTTACCGCTGGTGGTTTTTTGCGTTGTTGCTTTTTTTGGCGTATATTTTGATAAAGCCTTTTCCGGCACCCCTTTGGATTTTATCAAAATTGGCCTTGATGCTTCTTTTTCAGCAATTTTAAGTGTGGTATTTTTCCTGGCTTTTCCGGCTTTAAAAGGCGGCCCGGGTAAAATTGTAACCGGCGAAGAACTGTTGCCTTTAATGTTTGTAATTGGCTCGGCTTTGATAGGCTTTCCCGGGTTTTTCCTTGGTCCCTTAGAAGTTAAACAAACCATTATTCATCTTACAGTGCTTCTTACCGCCTTTTCCGGTGGCCCGGGCCTTGGAGCGGCCGGTGGGGCGGTTTTAGGGGTAATATTATGTTTTGGTAACGGCCTTCCTTTAGAAAATATAGGAATCTACACCTTTGCCGGTTTACTTTCCGGCATCTTTCGCCAGTTCGGTAAAATTGGTGCTTTAATTGGTTTTTTGTTAGCAGATGTGGTGTTGGCTTTTTACTTGCAAAGCCTTTCAGCGGCCAAAGGGCTTGCCTACCAAATGCTGGCTGCTTCCGGAATATTTTTACTCATACCTAACCGGTACCTTGACGGATTAAAGGAAATGCTGGACAGCGTTACCAGGAAATTTCAGTTGTTTATGAACCAGCCCCGGGAAATTGCCCGGGAAAGGATGAATGAATGCCGGGAACTGTTTTTGGACCTGGGAAATTCTTTTTTAGAACTGTCAGCAACGTTAGGGCCGGAAGTAATTCCGGAGTTTCGGATAGAAGAGGTAGTGGAGCGCTTTCCCAAGGATACCTGCCAGAATTGCACTTTTACCCGGCTTTGCTGGGAGCGAGAGTTTTTTGGAACTTACCATGCGCTACTGGAAATGCTAACAATCCTGGAAAATAAGGGGCAATTATTTAAATCGGATGTTCCGGGGTTTTTTTACAAGCGCTGTCTTAGAATCCAGGAATTTTTAAACGAGCTTCTTTTTACCTTCATCATGGAAAAAGAAAAAAGTCGCTGGCAGAAAAAACTTTATGAAGAAGAGCAGCTGACCAAAAGCCAGCTCAAGGGTGTGGGAGAAATCTTTTTGGAATTAAATAAGGCTTTGGATCTGGATTTTGTTTATGATCAAAAAAATACGGTAAAAATTTTTAAAAGACTTTGGGAAGAAAACCTACCGGTGGAAACGGTTCTGGCCAAACCCACCGGTGGAAGGGGGATGGTCGTAGAAGTTAAATCTGTCAGGTGTTCCGGAACCAAGCCTTGCCTGAACAAAATTCCGGTAATCTTACGGGAAGAAACCGGAGGAGAGTTTGTTCTTCAACAAAAACGGTGTGGTCAGACCGATGGAGGAGAATGTCATTTAAATTACTTGCCTATGGAAGATTTAGAGGGTAGAATTGGTATAGGAATGGCGGGAAAAACCGGAGAAAAGGTGTCGGGCGATAGTTACCGGGTGGTGCGATACTCCCCGGGAAAACTGGCGGTAATGCTGTCCGATGGCATGGGCAGCGGGGAGCTGGCCCGCAGGGAGAGCAGTGCCTGCCTGTTAATGGTCGAAAGACTTTTATCCTTTGGTTTAAGTCCGCCGAAAGCGCTAGAAGCGGTAGATGCCCTGATCCGTTTAAAAAACCGGCAGGAACGGTACTTAACTTTAGATCTTGCTTTGATTGATTTAATAAGTCGTCAGGTAACTTTTTATAAACGGGGAGCGGTTACCTCCTTTTTAAAAAGAGGGGCGGCAGTTGAAAAAATTACCGGGGAAAATTTACCCCTGGGGAGTGGAATTGAGCTTAAGCACAGGGAAAAACGGCAAATATTATTTCCCGGAGATGTTTTAGTGCTGATGAGCGATGGGCTTTTAGAAGCTTTAGGGGGAGAAGAGCGGGTGGTAAAAATTCTTTTGGAAGACAATGATTTATCCCCCGAGATTTTAGCCGAATATTTCCTTGCCCATGCCAAATTACGCCACCAGAATGTCATTACCGATGACCAGACAGTAATTGTGGTTCGTTTCTTTGAAAAGACAAGGAGTGAACGGGTTGTACGCTAAGTTTGTTAAAACCGTACAAAAATATCAGATGATTAATCCCGGAGAGAAAGTAGTGGTAGGGGTATCGGGTGGCCCCGACTCCATGGCTCTCCTTTTTTGTTTGCTCAAATACCGGGAAGAAGTGGATTTTTCCCTTGAGGTTGTTCATGTAAATCACGGTTTAAGGGGAAGGGAAAGCGATTTAGATGAGGAGTTGGTCCTGGATTTTACCCGAAAATACGGCATAAATTTTCATGTAAAAAAGCTTGATGATTTAAAAGATTTGCGGGAAAATTTACAGGCGGTAGCCCGGCAAAAACGGTATGAATTTTTTTATGAAGTTTTGGAAAAAACAGGAGCGGATAAAATAGCGTTAGCTCATACCGCTTCGGATGTAGCAGAGACGGTGATGATGAATATTTTGCGGGGAGCGGGAACGGAGGGGCTCTGTGGAATTTGGCCGGTGCGGGATAGGATTATTAGACCATTATATACGGTTTTTCGCCGGGAAGTGATGAGTTTTGTTGAACGGAAGAATATACCCTACCGGGTTGATTCTTCCAACCTTGTGCCCAAGTATTTGCGTAATAAAGTACGTTTAAAGCTTTTTCCGTTTATAAATGAAGAGTTTGCAACCGATATCGAAGAGCGGCTTTTTAATCTTGCCCTGATTAAACAGGAAGAAAACCAGGTGCTTGATAATTACTTAAATAAACTGTGGCAAGAAGCTTTTGTTAAAGAAGGCCAGTACTTAAAGGTACCGGTGCTGCAAAACCTTTCCAGGGCGGAAGCTGGACTTTTGTTGCGCAAGTTTTGGGAACAGGCAACAGGCAGTAAAAGGGATTTATACCAGGAGCACATTGAAAATTTACTGGCCTTTTGTAACGATATAAAAGGGACCCGCTATTTCCTCTTGCCCCGGGGGATGCGGGCCAAGCTATCCTACGGAAAACTTTTTCTTGAAAAAAATCTTTGGCAACCAAAGGTTAGCTTTGGATATGAATTGATTCCTCCGGGAAGTTTAGAAATTCCCGAAGCGGGGAAAAAGATTACCTTAACTCCGGCTTTTAATGGTAAATTTGATTTATTTCTTGCCAAAAGTAGCGGTGTAATCGTCAGAAATCGCCGTCCTGGCGATCGATTTACCTTCAGGGGGCACACCAAAAAATTAAAAGAATGGTTGATAGAACAAAAAATACCCAGGGATATAAGGGATCGTTTACTAATTATTGAAGTAAACGGTCAAATTGCCTGGGTAGAAGGATTGGGGACCGGGGATTTATTTAAAAACAGTGAGGATTCTGACCTTATTCCCTTTGCGGTAAACCTTGAATTATTGAAAAGTTGTTGAAATTATGATAAAATTTTGTAGCATAATGATGGAAAGCTGTGAGAGGAGTGCTCAACTTTGAATAAAGTATTAAAAAATTTAGCAATTTATTTGTTGATTGTTTTGGTTGCAGTAATGCTCATAAACTATTCCCGGCCGTCGGCAACTTCTATTCGCGATTTGAAATATGATGAGTTTTATAGCCTTTTGGAAAAAGGGCAGGTAGCGTCGGTAGCGATTCAGACGGACCGGACAATTAATGAAATTTCAGGGGTTTTAAGGGATGGAACCAGGTTTAAAACCCGGGGGCCCCTGGAAGATGCTGAACTTTATAAAGATCTAAAAAAGATGAATGTTACGGTAGAAATTATGCCGCCGAAAGAACCGGCCTTTTGGGCCAACCTTTTAAGTTCCCTGTTACCGGTCCTTTTAATGGTGGGTTTGTTCTTTTTCTTTATGCAACAGGCCCAGGGCGGGGGTAACCGGGTGATGTCCTTCGGCAAAAGCCGGGCCAAGCTGCATACCGATGAGAAAAAACGGGTTACCTTTGCCGATGTGGCTGGGATTGATGAAGTAAAGGAAGAATTGGCGGAAATCGTCGAGTTTTTGAAAAACCCCCGGAAGTATAACGAATTAGGAGCCAGAATTCCCAAGGGCGTTCTCCTTTTTGGCCAACCGGGTACCGGGAAAACTTTGCTGGCCCGGGCAATAGCCGGTGAAGCGGGGGTGCCGTTTTTTAGCATTAGCGGCTCCGATTTTGTGGAGATGTTTGTAGGGGTTGGTGCTTCCCGGGTCAGGGATCTTTTTGAGCAGGCCAAGAAAAATGCTCCCTGCATTGTTTTTATTGATGAGATTGATGCTGTTGGTCGGCAGCGGGGAGCGGGGTTAGGTGGCGGTCACGACGAACGGGAGCAAACCTTAAACCAGCTGTTGGTGGAAATGGACGGCTTTAATTCCAACGAAGGAATTATCATTATTGCCGCTACCAACCGACCGGACATTTTAGATCCAGCCCTTTTGCGGCCGGGACGTTTCGACCGACACATAGTGGTGGATACTCCGGATATTAACGGTCGCAAGGAAATCTTAAAAGTTCACGTTAAAGGGAAACCGCTGGGAGATGATGTGGATTTGGATGTTCTGGCCCGGCGTACCCCAGGTTTTACCGGTGCTGATTTAGCAAATATGGTAAACGAAGCGGCTCTGCTTGCTGCTCGCCGCAATAAGAAAGTTATTAACATGGAAGAGATGGAAGAAGCAATTGAAAGGGTTATTGCCGGTCCGGAAAAGAAAAGCAAGGTCATTTCCGAACGGGAGAAGCGGCTTGTAGCTTACCATGAGGCGGGCCATGCCATGGTCGGTTACCTCCTTCCCCATACCGACCCGGTCCACAAGATTTCCATTATTCCCCGGGGACGGGCCGGGGGCTATACTTTACTGTTACCCGAAGAAGACCGCTCATATATGACTAAATCACAGCTTCTCGATGAAATTACCATGCTTTTGGGAGGTCGGGTAGCGGAGGCGCTGGTTTTGGAAGATATCAGTACCGGAGCCAGAAACGACTTAGAGCGGGCTACCGAAACTGCCCGGCGCATGGTTATGGAATACGGAATGAGCGAAGAATTGGGCCCTCTGACCTTTGGTAAAGGTACCGAAGCGGTGTTTTTAGGCCGGGATTTGGCCCGGGATAGAAATTATTCCGAAGAAATAGCCTATACCATTGATAAAGAAGTAAGAAAAATTATTGATAGCTGTTATAGCCGGGCGGAGGAGATTTTAAAGAAAAATATTAATGTGCTTCACCTTGTAGCGACAAAACTAATGGAAGTGGAAACGATGGAAGGGGAAGAGTTTGAAAAGTTAATGAAAGAAAATGGCTTAATCAAGCCCAGGGTAAATGGAAATAACGATTCACCTGGAGATGCTCTCCAGTAAGTAAGAAGCCTCCCGTTTTCCGGGAGGCTTTTCCAAATACAGAAAAAGGGGGAGAATATTTTCTTATGGAACGAACCTTTATCATGGTAAAACCCGATGGAGTGCAAAGGGGATTGGTCGGGGAAATTATTAGCCGTTTTGAAAAACGCGGGTTTAAATTAGTGGGATTAAAACTTATGCAAATCAGCCGGGAGCTGGCGGAAACCCACTACGGCGAACATAAGGGTAAGCCGTTTTTTGAGGGACTGGTGAACTTTATTACCTCGGGACCGGTGGTGGCCATGGTTTGGGAAGGAAAAGAGGTAATAGCCACTGCCCGGGAAATGATGGGGGCTACCAATCCCCTAAAAGCCCTGCCGGGGACTATCAGGGGTACCTACGGTATCGATGTGGGGAGAAATGTAATTCACGGCTCCGATTCACCGGAGTCGGCTGCCCGGGAAATTGCCCTTTTTTTCAAGGAAGAAGAACTTCTTAGTTACGAAAAAACTCTCGATACCTGGATTTACGAATAATACCAAAAACCCCGTCAAAATTCGGCGGGGTTTTTTCATGCTTAAAACCTTGTAAAAAGCTTTTTCTAATTTACAGTAATTTTCGAAAATAATAAAATAAAAGTTAAGCGGAAAAATATATTATCATTGGGGTGAAAAAATGAACTACAACAACTGGTTTTACTGGTTAAATCTTGTCTTAGGCGGAATAAGTGGGATAGTTTTCGGAATAATTTATAGCAATTTTCTTTTTCTTTTAATTGGCGGTATTTTGGTCATTACCAACCTTTGGGGCTATTACTTTATTTACCTTAAAGAAAAAAAAGAGTTTGCCAAAATATTAGAATTTGGTGTAGCGGCTAAAAATAAAAACTTAAGAGAATTATTAAACTATCAACCGCCGCAAAAGGGCATTCTTAATGAATTAGGAGAAACCTTTAAGTTCCTGGGGGAGCAGATCTATAATTCGGTAAAATATGCCGGAGAGGATGCCCAGACGCAGTCGGAGATTATTGAGAGTTTAACTTCGGCCTTTGAACAGGTGGCAACCGGTACTCAGCACCAGGTAGGGCAAATTCAAAACTTAACGCTATCTTTAGAAAAACTAGCGAAGGAGATTAATGAGGTGGCTAAGTTAGCCGCTAATACCGAACAGCTTGCCCAAAGAGCCCGCGAGCTTACCCAAAAAGGAGTCAAACAAAGCGAAGTAGCTGGGCAGGAAATGGAGAGCATAAGTCAAAGTATTAATGATTTAGAAAAAAATTCTGCTAACATAGCTGCTATCTTAGAAGTGATCAATGAAATTGCCGATCAAACATCGCTTTTGGCTTTAAATGCAGCAATTGAAGCGGCTCGAGCTGGAGAGGCAGGAAGAGGTTTTGCGGTCGTTGCTGATGAGGTAAGAAAACTTGCCGATAAATCCAGGGAATCGGTTATGAAGATTGAGGAAATTATTAAAGATGTACAGGGCAAGACTAAAGTGGCAGTAAACAATACTAAAAACGGTGTTGCTGCTATTACCAGTTTAAGCCAGGCGTTTAATGAAATAAATACTCATGTCCAAGAAATGACTGAATATATGGCTCAAGTTTCCGAAAAAACCGAAATCCAAGCTGCTGCTAGCGAGGAAGTATCGGGGGCAGCCCAGACCATAGCTGCGGTCATTGAAGAAATTTCCGCCAGCACCCAGGAAATAGCTGCAACTTCTAAAAAACTTACCGAGATTAATGCGGCTTTAAAGGAACATGTGGCCAGCCATATTTTATAAAGGTTAAAACCCAGCACCTTTAGGGATGGTATCCAAACCCTAAAGGTGTTTTTTTAATCTACAATTTACAACGATTAAGAAGAGTTGGTAAAATAAAAGAAACAAAAATGAGGTGGAAAGATGAAGATGAAAATATATAACTGGTACCAGTGGTTAAACGTACTTTTAGGTCTTACCGGGATTGGGGCGGGAGTTATTACCGAAAATATTTTGGCACTGGTCCTCGGCATCGGGTTAGGCCTAACTACCATAGCTAATTATTTCATATATTTAAAGGAAAATGAGGAAAGGAAAAGGCTTTTACGATTGGGAGAAGCGGTAAAAAACCGGAACCTTAAAGAACTTGTGGAGTATACACCGCCGCCAAAAGGCAGCTTTAAAGAACTGGGAGAAACCTTTAAGTTTCTCGGAAAGGTGGTTTATAACTCCATAAAATTTGCGGGAAAAGATGCCAAAACTCAAGGGGAAATCATTGAAAGCCTGACCGCTGCTCTGGAACAGGTAGCCACAGGAACCCAGCATCAGGTAGGGCAAATTCAAAATTTAACCCTTTCTTTAGAAAAGCTCGCCCAGGAAATTAACGAAGTAGCCAGGTTTGCTCTTGCGACGGAAAACCTGGCGCGAAAAACGCGCGAGCTTACCCAAAATGGAGTAGTACAAAGTGAAACTGCCCAACGGGAAATGGAGAGCATCAAGCAGAGCATTAACGAGTTAGAGAAAAATTCAGCCAGCATTGCCGCAATCTTAGAGGTGATAAACGAAATAGCCGACCAAACTTCACTTTTGGCGTTAAATGCGGCGATTGAAGCTGCCCTGGCCGGGGAAGCCGGGCGCGGTTTTGCGGTAGTTGCCGAGGAGGTGCGCAAACTTGCCGATAAATCCCGGGAGTCTGTGAAAAAAATTGAGGAAATTGTGAAAGATGTCCAGTTCAAAACCAGTACTGCGGTTACCATGACGCAAAACGGAGTAATGGCCCTTGCAAGACTGAGTCAAGCCTTTAGTGAGATTAACGCTAATGTTGAAGAGGTAGTGAGCCATATGGCAACGGTTTCCGAGAAAACCGGGATTCAAGCTGCGGCCAGCGAGGAAGTGTCAGGGGCGGCTCAAGCTATTGCTGCAGTTATTGAAGAGATTTCCGCAAGTACTCAGGAACTAGCGGCTACCTCGCAAAAACTTAAGGAAATAACCGACGGTTTAAAGAAACGGGTTGCCAGTTACCAGCTTTAAAAAGCCATGGCCTAAGGCCATGGCTTTTAAGGTTGATATCCCCCAAAGGTGTGGGAGCTTAGATAGATACTATCAATAAGTGATGCGGTTTTGGGCATATCCACCGCTGGCATTCGGGTTCCATCGTGGCAGGAGAAGCAAAGCTGCCCCTGGGTAGTTTTAAGAGATTCCCCCAGTAAATTGGTGCCGTGACTGTTGTGGCAGTCGTTGCAGGCTAAACTGCCGGTTTTATAATGGAGGCTTTGCCTGTAAGCCGGATACTCGTTTTGAGCCCGGGCATCCCGGTAAATACCATCTACGGCAGGATAGAATAAATTCTGAAGTGACAATATTGGTGTTGGCATTGAACTTTCTACCAGATACGGTCCTAAATTATCTGCACCGTAAATTGGGTCATTTAACCCCGGGATAATCCCGTAGGTATACCACTCTTCACTCCAGGGATAAACTCTTTGTCCTACCGGTGGTAGGAAGTCTTCCCGGTAAGTTAGTCCCATTACTGTTTGCTGCCGGTATAAAAGGCTTATGCCTTTACTATGGCACTGGCCGCATAAACTGGTTCTAAGCGCTGGCGTCTGGTATTTGGGATTATAAATATTGTAGTGATTGGGGTTTTCAGTGTGGTTTTTACCGGGACCGTGACAGGCTTCACAGCCAACACCCATTTCGACCAGTTCGTAACCGGTGACTTCAGAGGTTTCGCTATTTACGGTAGTAACTTTAAAACCGGTGCCATGGCAGCCCAAACAGGAGTTTAAGTCATAAACTCCGGAAAATACGGTGAACTTCTTTGCGGGAACATTAAAGCTTCCCGAAAGAAGATTATAAGTTGTGTCATAAACCGCATAGCTCTGCAGCCACTTAAAACCAACGCTTAAGGTGACCTGCTCGGGATAAACATCCGCCCGGGTTGAATCAATCAGCCGGTACAGAAGGTTGCCTGGACTGGCGATAAAATCATTTAGTCCGCTGTAGGTAAAGCGGTAGCTAAAACCGTTAACCGACGGTTCCAAAGGATAAACCGCATCAGCTACTATGCTATTAAAACCAAAACCAATGGTCCTCGCATGGGCTGTCTTTTGCCATCCCCTATAATAATTCTGGTGACAGCTCTTGCAGGCTAAACTTCCCACGTACTGACTGCTGCCCTGATAGTAGTTGGTTGGAGTAGGAGATTCCATAAAATAGCCGGTTTTATCCGGATGGCACAGTACGCAACTTTTCATATTGGGAAGCCGTTTTAAAGCCGAGGACCCGGTATTTTCATAGGCTTCCTCCGGTACTGTACCGGTTTTCAGCCAGTAATCCTGATCAACTCCGTGAGCCGTATGGCAGGTAAGACAGTTTATTTTGGAAAAAGTTCCGGTAACCGGGTCGTATTCAAACTTGATGTTATAAACCGCGCTTAAAGTTGAAGCCAGCTCCGGATAAACGGTGATATCTACCGGGTGGCGGTAATTTTCCGTAAAACTGTAAGTATTGCCTACCACCGTGGTATAGTACGAAGGGTGACAGGAGGCGCAAAATTCCGAGATACCGCTTATATACGTTACTTTTTCCGGTTTGTCTGAAGCAATTGAAAGGTAATTTTCAATACCCATTACTACCCTGATAGCCGGTACAAAATAAGCATAAAGCGGTACCGTTGGTGCATAAGTGAATTTAATCACTGTATAACCCCGGGAGTTATCAATGGTATAGTAAGAGGGGTCAATATATCCTTCGTTGGAGCTAATTTTGGTAAGACGTTCGTATTCATAACCGGTAAGCCAGCGGTAAGGAGTATACGTCACCTCGCCTACCGAGTTAGCGGTAGCTCCGGGATACACCGTATACTCGGTACTGGAAATCTTCGCCATTAAAACCCCTTCTTTTTTATTTAAATAAGCCTGTCCGTTGGGGTTAGGGGATAAAAGCCGGGCATTTCCTCCGGCACCGTGGGGGTCATGACAGCTGGTACAGGTAAAAGGAATACTCCAGCGGTCGTTTATGCCATCGCCATTTAAATCGGCTTGGGCAGTGCTGATATAGACTTCCCCTGGCACCGAAGAAACTTCGATAATACCCGAAGCATTATGAGCCGATAAAAATTCTTCTTTGCCACGGCCGAAAACCCCGCTATTGGTTAAAACATTACTGTTTTGGATTTTGCCGTCTAACACGTTGTAGGTAGTGGTAACGGTACCATCGTGGCAGGCCATACAGGTAGCGTAATCGGAATACCACTGCAAGAGGCCCGGACCTACTGATGTATGAGTAGAGTGGCAGGAGGCGCAGCTATCGGTATTTTTGGTAAAATTGCTGTGGACCCTGTACAAGGCAGGGTTATTTTCATTGGGCAGATAGACTTCATAAGGGAAATTTGTAAGATCGTCCGGGTTAAAGGCAGAGACCATTCCATAGACATTGTTATAAACTTTTGTTTGAACTGGAAGGTAACTACCTTTTTGTCCGTTATTGCCATAAACTGGCAATAAGTTGGCTTGTACGTTATTTGGTATTAAAATTATTGATATGAAAATTAATGATAAAATGTATAAAAAAGCTTTTTTCATGGGTGCCACCTATAAGTAAAATTGTTAATTTCTTAATAATTTCGCTAAAAAGATACAAAAATCCTTCTAATTTAAAAGTATTATTTTTTAAAGGTGCTATCTTTTGGCAGCAGGATTTTTCCTATGTTAAACGAATAGAAAATAAGGGAGGTAATGGCTGTGGACGGTGAGAGAACATTTAAATTTAAAATTCCTTATCTAGATGAAGCAAAGCCTTATAAAACAATGTGGTTTATCTTACTTTTAGGATTCAGCCTTTTATTTTTATTACCGCCTTTTTACCGGGGCCTATTTTTTGAATATGAGCAGGAAGTAGCAACTCTCTGGGCGATTATTTTAGTTTGGCTAGTTTATACTTTAGAGCTTGGGGAGAAAAAGCCAAAGTTTTTACAATTAACTTTAGATTATGCCGTGTTGGCACTACCAATAATTTATTTAATTTCAATAATTAATGCAGCCAATATAGGCTTTGCTGTCGATGAATTTGTCCAAAACGTTTTATACTTTTTGGTATTCTGGCTGGCTACCCGCTTCGGGGCTAACCAGAATGCGCGAAGGGTTTTACTTCATGCGGTTTATCTGGCAGCAATTGGTGTATCCCTTGCAGGCCTTATGACGGCAACGGGAGTAATTAATATTCGGGATGGGTATTTAAGTGGTCGAATTTACTCTTCTTTTCAATATCCCAATGCTTTGGCAAGTTATTTAGCAGCGGCTTTTTTAATTGGTATTTACCTGTGGGTAAGTTCCAATAAAGCTTTACGTTATTTTTACGGGATTGGAAACTATATTATTTTAACGGTACTTCTTGGGACCAAATCCAACGGTGGCTTAATGGTATTTTTAGCCGTAATGGTTTTATACTTTATTTTTCAGCCGCCCGGGAAAAGATTTGCCATTTTCTTTCATTTATTTTTAAATTTAGCATTAGCTTTTGTGGTGATAAAAAGCTTTATATATCACGTGGATGTTACGGGTCAGACCGGGAACTCGTGGCTCTGGTTTTTAGTTGGCTTAATTATAGCAATAATGATCGAGGTTATTATCCAGTTCATAGTTTTAAATAAAGCAGTTATTACAACCTTTACAAAATACAAGAAACCATTAATTTATATGTTTCTTGGATTTATGGTGGTGGCTTTAATAGGCGGTTTGATTTTGGTTTTATCTAATGAAGTATTAAGGGAGAAAATTTACGAATTGCTGCGAATTCGTAACGCTAGCGAACGGGGTTATTTTTACCGGGATGCCCTGAAAATGTTTTTGAAAAGTCCTCTTATTGGCTGGGGGGGTGGAGGCTGGGGGGAAGCTTACCGGGCATTTCAAAGTTATTTTTATATTTCCACCCAGGTGCACAGTTACTACCTGCAGCTCTTTGTTGAAACGGGAGTGTTAGGGGTAGCAACTATTGTTACCATAATCGGAAGTTTTTTCAAATACTTTATTAATCTTTGGAGAAAAACCAGCGATTACTGGCTTTCCTTTGAGGTCGTTACCCTGGGAGCGGTAATTATAAATATTGCTGGTCATGCGGCGATTGACTTTGATTTGTCGTTAGCCGCCCTTTCCTTGGTTTTGTTTTTAGCCCTTGGCTTTATAAGAACTTTGTACTTTACAGCTATTTCTAAACCACTACCGGAGAAAAACAAAAGGAAAGTACAGTTTAACAGCATCCACTATTTTACCTTAATCTCAGTTATTGCGATTGGGCTTTTAATTTTTGTGGGAATGCTTGCTACTGCAAGTCATTATGAATATTCTGCATACAGCTACTATCAAGCTCAAGATTTACAAGGTCTAAAAAATGTAATGGAAAATGCTGCTCGCTATAATCCCTTTAATGCTTCTTATAACGAAAAATTAAGGGATATTTACAAGTCTTTTGGTGATTTAAATAATGCGCTCCTCCAGGCGGAAAAAGCGGTGGCAAAAAGCAAATATGATCCCTACAAAAAAATTGAACTTTCTTACCTCTATTACCAGACCGGGCAGATAGATAAAGCGGCGAATTTAACCGATAAATTTATAAGCGATGCGCCGTTCATGGCGGTAGTTTATGATGCTGCAGCGCGGGTAAACATGATGTGCGGTTTAGCAGCGGTGAGAAATGGTGACCTAACAAAGGCGCGGGAGTATTTTAATAAAGTAGTTAAAGTGCGGGATTTGGAAGAAAAACAAATTACCAAATACACTCCCGAAACCCGAAAACTTCAGGTGGTAGCTCCGGTACTTTCAGTTACGCCGGAAGTAAAGTTAAATGTGGGGATTGCTTATTATTTCTTAAAAGATTTTGCTAAGGCCCGGGAAAATCTTTTGGTTTCTAAAGAGAAAACCGATTTAGCGGCGGAAAGTCTTCTCTGGTTGACGGTTTTGGAAAGCAAAGCGGGTAATACCGAACTTGCGGGCAAATACAAAAAAGAATTAGAGAAAGCTCCGGGAGGGAGTCAACTTGTAAATAAAATTGGTGAGTTTTTGAGCTTGCCACTGCTATAGGTTAAGCTGCGAAGGGAAAACAAAAGAAGAATATAGTTTTTATCATAGAAATTAACGGCTCGGTGGAGCCGTTTTTTTTTTATGGCAGTGGTATAAATTTTTTCCATCACAAAATGAAGTGCTATTATTACAATTTATTTGAATTTTCAAGTCGCACATTTGGTTAATATAAAATGATATAAAATGCTCGTATTTTGTTGAAAGGGGAATATTTCTTAGATAGCTTCGATTATTTTGAAAAAGAGATTATATAAGCAAAACTCTATTTAATACAATAAATGTCATAATTTATATAATATCGTCGATTAAAAAATATGTAACTATGGGAGGAAAAATATTACAGATATCGAATAGCTTTTTATAGGAGGCAAAGAAATGAACGTAAGGGGACCAACAAATGGAGAAAGAGTGATAAAAATTATTTTAATTGTCAGCGGAATATTCTTAACTATATTAATAATTGCTATAAGTTTAATTGAAGTTACCTCGCTTTCGATTACCTGTCAGGGTTGTCATGAAATGCGCCCGGAGTATTACACCTGGAAAGCTTCAACCCATAGCCAGGTTAACTGCTTAAAATGCCATGTGGAGCCGGGGATTGGGAATTTATTTAGATTTAAGGGAAAAATGTTCAACTTTGCCTACCTCCATTTTACCAAAAAATATCTACTGCCAATAAGCCTCAAAAAAGACCTTCCTCAACGCAACTGCACTCGCTGTCACGGCTCAAAAAGAGCTATTACCCCGGCAGGTGACTTAATAGTTCCCCACGATAAACACAAGTCGGCCGGAGTTCAGTGTCTGGAATGTCATAAAGGAATTGCCCACGGAAACATACTGGACCGCCAGGAAACAATTGACGGAGATTTCAGCCGCTGGAATTTAACTTACGCCAGGTCCCAGATGATACCGGAAAATGTAAAGACCAAAATGAGTTTGTGCATGAGCTGTCATGAACAAAGAAACGTGACCAGAAAGTGCGAAGCGTGTCACCGGCAAATACGGCCTCCCAAGGACCACCGGGCGTCGGACTGGCTCACCACCCACGGAAAACTTGCTCGCAAAAATTTAAAATATTGTGATTTGTGCCACTCTTATTCTAATGTTGGAATTGAATATAATGAAAAAGATCCGGTGCGGGCTTACATTAAAGGAAACAGTTTTTGCTATGGCTGTCATTCCAAAAGGCCGGTAACCCATACGGTTGACTGGATATCCTCTCATGGCCTCTTAAGGACCAAAAACGATATTTCGGGATGCCTTACCTGTCACGACTGGGGCCAGCGTTCACCGATTCAAACCGCGGGACAGAGCATTATTGCCGGAGAGAGGCAAACGCTGCAGGTACCCGGTGGGCAGGTTTTGGGAGAAAAGAAAACTTACTGCATCCAATGTCACCGGGGTCAGCATAATAATTTCTTTGCATACCAGGTGCAAAATCACCCTGTAAATCTTCCGCCCGGTACAAAGCTGCAAGGATTTTGTTTTGGGTGTCATAATGTTCGCCAGTGTCAGCAGTGCCACAAAAATGCGGAAGCCCTATTTAAAGAATTCCAGGAAGGGAGAAATAAGGCTGGTACTTCTAAAAAGCTTTTAAACCCGCACCAGAAATATTTTCAAAATGGTGCGCAAAACCACCCGGTACCTTTAAATGCCGGGACCAAACGGGATAGCAGTTGCTATCGCTGTCATAATCAAAAGTATTGTACCGGTTGCCATAAAAATTAAAAAAGGGGGATTTGTCTTGAGCACGGAAGTTAGACCGGTCAAAACACCCAAACCGGTGCCTCCGCTTGTAGCGTATTTAATAATAATTGTTTTTACAGCAACAATGTTTGTCATTGGGGTGATTATTGGTAAAGCCTTTTTTTGGGAGAATTACGATACTACACCGATAGCAGACCGGATTATTGAAGTGGCCAAGCAGAAGGTGGCTCAAGACCCCAAAAACCCGAAAAACTACGTGGATTTGGGGTGGGGTTATTTTAAGAAGAAAGATTATAATAATGCCTTGTCTCAATACAAAAAAGCAATTGATTTAGACAAAAAATACTATCCGGCTTATTTAAACCTGGGGATTCTTTATATTGAGACCGGTAAATATGATTTAGCGGCAAACACCTTAAAGAAGGCTGTAGCCCTGCAGCCGAAAAGCTCCAATGCTCACCTAAATCTCGGAATAGCCTATACTAAGCTTGGAAAATACAATGAAGCATTGAAAGAGTTAAATGAAGCCTATAAACTTTCCCCGGGATCAACCAGGATAATTTACGAAATAGGGGTTACCTATGAAAAAATGGGTAAAATCGAAGAAGCAAAGTACCAGTACAAGTCGGCTTTGGAGTTTGATCCGAAATTTGAAGAAGCGAAAAAAGCTTTAGAACGGCTCAATAAAAAGTAAAGGAGGGAGGGTATGAGTAGCAATAATACCCTTGCCGTACGCTTAAAAGATATTTTTTGGCGGTGGGATCAGGAAAAGCTGAAACGAACTCTGAAATGGATTTTTATAATAGAGTTAATATTTTTTATAATCTTTTATTTCCTTAACCGTAACCCGGTACCGAAAATAGTACCGCAAATAGGGCCGCCTGGACCACCAGCTTTCTTATATGCGATTTACGGTACCGACCAGAATCCCTTTAAAAAGCCAATGGCGGTGGCGGTATCCGGAAACCGAATTTATGTAACCGACACCGGCAATCAGAGGGTCCAGGTTTTTGACTATGATGGTAATCCTCTCTTTACCTTTGGTAAACCCGGTACCGATAAAGGACAGTTCAAGTTCCCCTACGGTATTGCAGTGGACGGGGACGGAAAAGTTTATGTAGCCGACATGTACAACGGTAAAATTTCCGTCTTTAACAGTGAAGGGATTTTCCAGTACTATTTTGGTAGCCCCTCAGATATCAGTCGTCCTGCTGGCTTGTTCATTTCCGGTAACCGCCTTTATGTGGCCGATGTCGGGAAAAATAAAGTAACGGCGTTTACATTAGACGGGAAGAAGGTTTTGGAGTTTGGGAAGATGGGTACTGCCAACGGTGAATTTAGGGCTCCTAACTGTGTCTGGGTTACCAATGGTAAGATTTATGTCGCTGACTCCGGTAACGACCGGGTGCAGGTCTTTAACCTCCTTGGCGGTTATGCCTATACTTTAACCGGCGGCAACAACAATGGTGAGACCTTTTCCTTTATTAACCCCCGGGGAGTTGGAGTAGATGGCCGGGGAGTACTGTATGTGGTGGATAATTTAAATAGCCGGGTTTGTGGCTTTGATGAGCAGGGTAATTTCCTCTTTACCTTTGGCAGCAAAGGGGCTGAGCTAAACCAATTTATTTTGCCCAACGGGCTTTTCGTTGATGACCAGGGCCGGATTTACATTACCGACACCGTAAACCAGCGGGTGGTCGTATATCAAAGCTGATAATGCGACCAGTAAAAGAGCTGCTAAATTAAATGGGCAGCTTTTTTACTTTTGAAACGCATTAATTTGGTAGCTATTAGCTGGAATTTTTATCCGTGTATTCTATTTTTGAGAATACTATGTCTGAAATTAGCAGGGAATCCATCCTTGAAGTCGAATTACTTCTTAAGGAGGGATTTTTATTGGCTAAAAAGATTGGAATTTTATTTTTATTGTTATTAGTTATCCTTGGTGTCTTGGCTTATGGTTTTCGGGTCTGGGAAAAGCCGGAGGACGTGTTTGGTAAGTTTGAAGGAGCTTTGGCAAAAGGTGATAACAAAACTGCCTTTACATATTTATCACGTACCATAAAGGACGATTTATCACAAGAGAAACTAAAATCTTTAGATATTTTTGTCCATGAAATGGAGAAGCAGGGTTTTTCCTTTGAACCGACTTTTCCCGAGTTTTGCAGGAATTTTTTTTACCGGGAATTTAAACGGGGAGTGGCCCAGGGGGATGTAGTATATACGGTAGAAATTGGTTTGGTCCGCGAGTGGGGCGGATGGAAGGTGGTAAGTGTCCGGTAATTTGCAAGGGTTTTTTTAAGTAGCTTTGCAGGAAATCGGGGAGAAAGAGAGAATATAACTTTTTAGTTATAGTATACCTGCGGGAGGGAAAAGGATGCAGCGTTTTTTGGTGGCAGCGTTTTTATTACAGTTAATCCTGTTAGTGACTTTGGGAGGGGCGATTGGTGCTGGACCCGGCGCGTTTGTGGATAAAGAAACGGGGATAGTGGTGAAAACCGCGACTCCTGAGGATGCGGCGGTTTCCTTTTATGCCCTTTTGGAAAAAGGCCGCTGGCAGCCGGCGTATAAATTAATGACCAAAATGTCCCGGGACATGATTTCCGAAGCGGATATGGAAGCATCGGTCAAGCAGGTGAAGATTGTCAAGTCCCGGCTGGTTAAGGTATTTCCTGCCGACCAAAAGGGAGAGTTTGCTACTGTCGGTCACGTCCGGATAATCCAGTTAGAAAACCAGCCCAACGAGATGGCAATTGTAGGTATTGCGGTTTTACGGCAGAACCCCGAAACCCGGGGATGGGAAATTGTCCGGGTGCCCAATGAAATCGAAAGCGTTTATAAGGATATCCTGGATTTAATTTTAAAAACCGATGAAAAAATGAGCAGAGAAGATTTTGCCGGCGAAAATCTGACGAAGGAGCAGCTTACCCAGATAAAAGACCAGATCAAGGCCATGAAAGAAATGCATGAAGCCCAAAAGGAAGCGTTAAATCAGCAATAAAAGTTTTTGTTTAATCGGCAGAAGCCGGCCCTACAAAAATGCAACAAAATTCCCCGCCCGATAAGGCGGGGAATTGCCTATTTTCGCGCAGTAAACACTAAATCCCGACCTTCGGGATCATAGGGTGTAAGGGTGAAATCCCGGTAAAAGCCGATTTCCCGAAAGCCGGCATCTTCCAAAAAGGTTTTTAACTTTTCCACAGTAACCGGATATAAAAACATCTGGTCGGTGTAAATTTCTCCTTTTTGCAGGAAAACAAGTTCAAGGGAGAACCGCACCAAATCGCCAAAAAGTTCGTACCGCCGGCGGAAAATTAAATCCAGCTCCAAAAGCTTTTTTTCGGGGAAAGGGAAAACGCCGGTTTTTAAAAATAAGGCAAAGTTCACCGTTTGACCTACTAAGAGACCTCCTGGAAGTAAATGTTTAAAAAAGTTTGCCAGAGCTTTTTTTATACCATCCTCTCCTAAAACCGGTAAGGTGTTGCCGATACAAAAAATACCCTCAAAAGGTTCCTCTAAGTGGAAGGCAGTAAGGTCTGAAATTAAAAATTTAACATTGTTTTTACCCCGCGCCTTTTCCCGGGCCAGACTTACAAATTCAGGGTTTATATCTATACCCGTTACTTCAAAACCGCTTTCGGCCAAAGAGAGGGCGTAATTACCGGTACCGCAGCCCGCGTCCAAAAGTTTTTTTGCCGGGGTAAAAAGTTTTTTTAAACTATTTACTACCGTAACATTGGCCGGGAACAAGAGATCGTAATACCGGTTTAAAAGAGAGAAGCCCATCCATCCTTCCTCCTCAGTGGGTAAGCTTGTCGACCAGCGGGTAATAAGCTTGCCAGAGTTCTGGTAATACTGTGGACTGCCAGCGTCCGGTAATTTTAGCAATAATCATGTCGCCAATAAAAAAGCCCAAAAGAATTAAAGAATACTGAAAAGGGGTTAAGGTAAATTTTCCAATTCTGCTGCCAAGAAACAAGGTGTTTTTTACCGGACAGACTTCAAGGCAACTACAGCATAACGTACATTCGGGAGAGGTAACGGCATTTAGGGTCGAAACCTTTAAATTGCCGGGACAAATTTTATCGCATTTTTTACAGGAAATACAGCTTTCGTTATTTCTTTTTATAGTTAGGGGCGAGAAAAAAGCAAAAATATTTATGAAAGCTCCATAAGGACAGAGAAACCGGCACCAGAATTGAGGAAAAGTAAGGGATAAAACTATTAAGACGATAAGTACCTTTACGGTTAAAGCGGAAGGATTTAAGAAAAATTTCAGCATTTTAATATCGGCAACCGCATTGTAGGGTGATTGGACAAACTGCCAGGTAGCTTCCGGTGGCATGTCAATTAAAATTACTTTTATAAAGAACAAAGCGATAAGATACTTAATGCCGGCAAGTAAATAGCCAAACCAGGTTGGAATTAGTAAATCTCCGGGGATTATTTTTTTTCGAAAACGGTACAGAAGTTCCGATACGGTACCGATGGGGCAGATATGGCTGCAAAATCCGCGCTTAAAGAGAAAAGCACTCAAAATAATTAAAATTAAAATCGTAAGTCCTGCCGGGTGAACCGGGTCAAAAACTCCGGTAAATAAATAGCTTTTTAAAGCTACCAGGGCTGAAATAGGGAGAAAGCCTTCGATTGAAGGAAAACGGTATTTTAACGCCGAAACCCCTTCGGTGGGGAATAAAGTTACTGCCTTATAAAAGAAAAAACCGGCTACAGAAAAAAAGAGAAGATAGTAATACTGGCTAATCTTTCGGAGCAAGGCTAAGTCCCTCCTTTTACTTGCATTATAAAATAATGGTAAAAACTTTTCCGTGATACTTCTCACAAATAAAATAAACCTTGCATTACGGAAAAGAATGGTTTATAATACATGAGGCAAGAAATGGTAAGCCTTTCTGCCAAGCTGCAGAAAGGCTTTTTATGTTTTAAGCATAAATCCAGCTATTTTGCCCAAATTAAAAATGAAAAAAGGAAAAAGGAGAGTTTTTCATGGAAGAGTTTAAAAAATTGGGATTAATCACACCGCTTTTAAAAGCGGTGAACGACCTGGGGTTTGAAATGCCTACTCCCATTCAAAAGGAGGCTATTCCTCTTATTTTAGAAGGACATAACCTGGTGGGTCAGGCTCCTACCGGAACCGGAAAAACCGCCGCCTACCTTTTACCGGTGTTACAAAGAATTCAGCGGGGAAAGAAAGCTCAAGTGTTGATCGTTACTCCGACCCGGGAGCTGGCACTGCAGGTGGCCGATGAAGTGGCCAAACTCGGAAAATATCTTAAAGTCCGGGCTCTGGCGGTATACGGCGGCCAGGCTATTGAGCGGCAAATCCGGGGACTTCGCCAGGGGGTAGAAGTGATTGTGGGGACCCCGGGACGAATCTTAGACCATATCGGCCGGAAGACTTTTCCGGCGGCAGAGATCAAAACTGTTATCCTGGACGAAGCCGATGAAATGCTGGATATGGGCTTTATCGATGATATCGAGGCAATTTTAAATACCCTGACCAACCGCCAGCAAACCTTGCTTTTCTCGGCAACGCTGCCGGCTCCGATAAAAACCATAATTAAAAAGTTTTTAGGGGGGTATAAAACGGTTAAACTGGTTGGCAGGGAAAAAACCGTGCCGGCGATTCGCCAGGTATATTACGAGCTTCCGGAAACGGAAAAAATCGAGGGACTTGTCAGTATCTTAAACAGCGAGCTACCCATCCAGGCTATTGTGTTTTGTCGCACCAAAAAGCGGGTTGATGAGGTAGTAGAGCAATTAAACTTCCGGGGTTATGCAGCTAAAGGATTGCACGGGGATATGAGCCAGCGGGAACGCACTCAGACCATTAAAAGCTTTAAAGCCGGGAAAACCGAACTTTTGGTGGCTACCGATGTAGCCGCCCGGGGCCTTGACATTCCCGATGTTTCCCATGTCATCAATTTCGATATTCCCCAGAACCCGGAAAGCTATATCCACCGTATTGGACGTACCGGCCGGGCGGGCAGGGAAGGAAAGGCCATTACCCTGATTAACTACCGGGAAAGAAAGCTTTTAAAAGCCATAGAAGAGGCAATAAATAAGCGCTTAAAGCGGGAAATACTGCCGGAGCCGGTGGATTTGGAAGAAGCCAGATTCAAAAAAATTGCCAAGAAAATTCTGGATACCATTACCAAAGGGGTACCGGCTTTATATCTGGAAATGGCGGCCAGACTTTTAGAAGAGGAAGAGTCGGAGCAGCTTTTAGGGGCAACTTTGTATCTTCTGGAAAATCGGTCTTTACAGAATGGTTTTTAGCGGTTATAATTGTAAAAAAATACTAAACGGCCACTGGGGGTGCCGGTCAAAACCGGCTGAGAGGGAGAGTTCTCCCAACCCTTTGAACCTGATCCGGGTAATACCGGCGTAGGGAAAGTGGGGTAACTGGAAGATAAGCCCGTTTTCCGCTTTGCCGGAGACGGGCTTTTTTGTCTGGTGGCCGGGAAAAAGGAGGGTGGCTGATGAAAGGGTTAGACTTGCGGGTGGTGACCCGCGGGGGGCTTGCTTTAGCTCTTGCTGTGGTTTTAAGTTTCATAAAAATCTGGCAGATGCCCCAGGGGGGTTCGGTAACGCTCTTATCCATGCTGCCGGTAATTTATTTTGCTTATACCGAAGGGCTTTTACCGGGGTTACTGGTAGGGGTCTTGTATGGTTTGTTACAGTATTTAATTGAACCGTATTTCGTTCATCCCGTTCAGTTTCTTTTGGATTATCCGGTGGCTTTTGGGGCCCTTGGCCTGGCGGGACTTTTTGTCAAAAAGTCGCCGTATCCGGGAGTGGTACTGGCAATTCTTGGACGGTTTTTATCCCACCTCATATCCGGAGTGGTGTTTTTTGCGAGCTATGCGCCAAAAGGTCAAAGCCCCTGGGTGTATTCGGCAATTTATAATGGTAGTTACCTGCTGCCGGAATTAATTTTAACCCTGGGGGCAGTTTACTTGCTGAAAATCTTTGAACGCTTGCGGAAGGTGACGTAAATGCGGGTTATAATTTTTGCCGGGGGTGAGGCCCCCGGCTTTTTACCGGATTTAACACCGGAGGATTACTTAATAGTGGCCGATGGTGGGGCAAGGCATTTGCCCCCGGAGGTCATACCCGATCTTTTACTGGGGGATATGGACTCGCTTCCGAAAAACTTGCAGGAAGAGTTTAAAAGAAAAGGGGTAAAGCTTAAAATTTATCCTGCCGAAAAAGATTTTACCGATTTAGAAGCAGCTGTACAAACAGCGCAGGACCTGGATGCTTCCGAGATTGTAGTGGTAGGAGGAACCGGGGGACGGAGCGACCACTTTTTTGCAAATTTGCTACTCCTTGCTAAATGTAGCTACCCCGTTACCTGGTATGGTCACGATTTTATCGGTTATATAAATAAAAATCCCCTTACATTAAAAGGGAAACCCGGGCAGTTATTTTCGGTTATTCCCCTTACCGGAGAAGTTACCGGCCTTACTATCGAAGGAGCTAAATACCCGCTTGTTGGGGCTAATTTATCCTGGGGGACTACTTTGGGACTGTCAAATGAGTTTATAGCCGATACGGTCAGAATTTCCTGGGTGACCGGTAAATTAATACTACTGCAAGTTTTTTGATTTGGGCATTTTTTTGGGACCTTACCGGAGTAACGGTAAGGTTTAATTATATCGAGGTAGCTAATAAATTTTTTCTAAAAATATTTCTGCTAAAAATAGCGTAATGTCAAGAGAAAAAAGGTTTTAAACATTTTATGTATATAAATAAAATTTATACAACTATAAGCAGGGAAATCCATAAAAAAGTCGAAAAAAGCATATAAAAGAAAAATAGTGCAAGTTAATGACCTCTTATAACGATTAATCCCGGGAAGTGCTGGGCTATATGTAAAGTTTAACTCTTGCCCTGCCTCTCCCGGTGTTAATAAAAACAAAAGGAGAGGTGATGTGATGAGGAGGAAAAGCTTAATCTTTTTACTGCTGGCGGCGTTTGTACTTCTTTTTAGCGGTACCGCCCTGGCAGCCATGGATCACTCATTGTTTATTCAAAAGTATGAGGGGTCCAAGTCCTGTTTACCATGCCACCCCAAGCAGGTAAACGATGTTATCCACTCGGACCACTATACCTGGCAGAGCAAAGCGGTAAACCTGATTGATGCTGCCGGTAAGCCCTGGCCCGCCGATAAGCCGGTAGGGAAACTTGGGGGCTTAAACGATTTTTGCATTACCCCGGATATTAACTTTCTGGGAATTTTAGTTAATAAAAACGGGGCTAATGTCAAAGGTGGCTGTGGCCAGTGCCACGTAGGTATGGGTTCAAGGCCGGATAAAATTGATGAGGCAAAAGATAAGGAAAACGTTGACTGTTTAATTTGCCATGCCGATTATTCGGTATACAACAGGAACCTGAAAACTATTGTGCAGGATGCGTATGGTAACTTGTATTACATTCCAAATACCTCGGTAATTGATATTGCCTATGTGAAAAAAGCAAACGTTTCTGGAACGGTTGATATTACAGCAGCCCTAAAATCAATTAAGAAGACCCCCGATAATAAAAACTGCCTCCAGTGCCATGCTTTTGCTGGCGGTGGCCCCAACAACAAGCGGGGGGACTTAGAGCCCATCCACATGACCGATCCGGCTAAAGTGGATGTTCACATGGGCAAGGGAGTAAAATGCATTGACTGCCATAAGACCGAAAACCACAAAATAGCCGGCCGGGGCGTAGATTTACGAACCAACGAATTAAACTACAACGTTCGCTGTGAAAACTGCCACACTACTTCGGTCCACAAAGGTCCCCTTGGCGCAACCTTGAATAACCACATAAAGAGCATCGACTGTACCACCTGTCACGTAACCGAGTATGCAATTACCCAGTCCACCGATGTCTTCCGGGATTGGTCACAGGCTGAATATAATAGTGTCACCGCCCTTTATGAACCCAAAATTGAACGGGGACAAAACTTAAAGCCAGTATATCTCTGGTGGAATGGCCTTTCTTACGCCCAGCAAACCAATGTACCGGCGGTATTTAATAAAGATAACAAATATGCTCCTAATAAAACAACTAAACCCGATTACGTAACTTTATTTGCACCGGTTGGCTCAATAAACGATCCCAAGGCCAAGATTTATCCCTTCCGCTACCACTATGCTTATATGCCCCTCGACCCGGTCACCGGTAAGTTTTTCCCGGCTAAAGCTGGCTACGTCTTCATGACCGGTGATGTTTTGGGTGGATTTACAAAGGGTTATAAAGAATGGTTTGGCGTGGATTTGGTAAGTCCGGTTAAGTGGGTCTATGCCGAGCGGTACATGGGCTTGTATCATGAAGTGAAGCCCGCAAGCGAGGCGCTTTCCTGCACCAGCTGCCACAGCAACCGGGGCATCCTTAACTGGAAGGCATTAGGGTATAAAGGCGACCCGATTATTTATGGTGCGAGAAAAGTTGCAACCACTCCGTCGGTTAAAACCTATACGGTAACCAAGACTACTTATCTCTACCAGACCGCATCTACCAAAGCTAAGAAACTAACTACCTTGAAGGCGGGTACTAAAGTAACTTATGTAAGTGCTTCGGGCAACTACTATAAAGTCCAGGTAAAGGTAGGTACCAAGACCTATACCGGCTACGTATTAAAATCGTATCTAAAATAATATCTAAAATTTTAGATAAGAAGAGAGGGGTTAACAGCCCCTCTTTTCTTTGAAAATAAAGAACTAATAATACCATAAAAATATGCTGGTTTTAAAGGAATTATTCCAATAAATGTCGAATTAAAATAATGAAAGGGGGTGAGACAGTGCAAAAAAGGCTTCTTTGGATAATAATAATTGCAGCGGCAATTATAGCGATAGCAGCTCCTTTTGCTATTCACGAAACCAGTAAGCCGGAGTTTTGCAATACTTGTCATTCGATGAAACCGTATGTAGCGGCCTGGGAGAAATCATACCACGCTAAAACCGACTGTATGTCCTGTCACCGGGACCCGGGGTTTGTGGGTCTTATGAAAGTAAAACTTGGTGGGTTACGGCAGGTAGCTGTGGAGCTTACCCAAAAGCCCGAACCCGCAGAAATTAAAGGCAAGGGGGAAGTACCCAACCGCCGGTGTGAATCCTGCCATAAATTAAATGAGCTTTCCGGGCCTACCGCTATTACTTTCAGCCACGAGTTACACGCTGGTAAAAACAATATAGAATGTGTAACCTGTCATGGAGATTTAGTTCATGGCACTCCCAAGGTCCTGAAAATGCAGGATTGCCTTGATTGTCACAAAGAGAAAAATGGCCCGACAAAATGTGAGAGTTGCCATCAGGATAAGGCAACTATGAAGCCGCAAAACCATGATGCCAAGTGGCTGGCAGCTCATGGGACGGAAGCCAAAAAAGATTTGGCTTCTTGTACTACCTGTCATACCGGGGATTTGGGCCAGGAGAAATACTGTAATTCCTGCCATAATGGTGTGCAAATGCCGCACCCCGACGGCTGGGCAAAAAATCACAAGGTTTCCGATGTAAAAGTATGCAATACCTGCCATGAAAAGCCGGTGGAAGGAGGTAAGGCCCAGACCTGTATTAGCTGTCACCAGGTAGAAATGCCGCACCCGGCAAACTGGACCAGTACCCATGGTAAGTTTACCCTGCAGAACAAAAACGTTAACTGCTACTCCTGCCATACCAAAACCGAATGCAGCAGTTGCCACAAGATAGATATGCCCCATCCAGCGACGTGGCTTTCGACCCACGGAAAGACTGCGCTGGCAAAAGGGACAAGCAGCTGTTACGGCTCCTGTCATACAAAAGCAACCTGCGACAGCTGTCATAAGGTACCTATGCCCCACAGCAGCAGCTTTAAAATCACAACCCATGGAGCTACAGCTTTAGCCAAAGGAAGCAGTACTTGCTATACCTGCCACAGCAAAACCGAATGTAGCAGTTGCCATAATAACGTCAACCCCCATGATTCTGGATTTTTTGCCAAACACAGCAGCGAATACGCCCAAAATCCGGCAAAATGCAATACCTGTCATACTAATAAAACTACCTGCAACAGTTGCCATAGTAAGATTGGACATACAGAAAATTGGTTAACACGCCATGGGTTAGCGGTGGGTCAATATGGCTCTGAGCTGTGCGTTACCTGCCATGACCGGATTAAATTCTGTAGCAGGTGCCATCAATAAAAGCTAAAAGGGGCTTACTCCTTTGGTTGAGTAAGCCCCTTTACATTAAAGATAAAAGCTTTTGGTAAAATCGGATTTTTTTTTCGTCGGTAACCGGATAAACCCCCTCTACCGGTATCCCTTGTTTTTGGGCCAAAGTAAGTATATTTTCCGTTGCCTCTTTTTCAATCAGCAAGCAGGTTCCGCAGTCGGAACGAATTTCCCGCGGTAGAGGAATCATCTGGAATTTAAAAGATTTTTCTTTTAAAATATCTTCCAATTGCAGGAGATGATGGATGGACGGGAAAGTTAAAAAGACCAGCTCACGCATAAATACCCCTTCTTGTTCTCGGTTCTATACATTATTATATATAAAGCAACAGAAAATAGGAAATAACATTTTGGAATAATATTTCAAACTTTTGTTATATTTGCCATTCCCGCCCAACCCGAAAAACTTTTTAACAAGTCCCTTCAAAGGTCTCGAGGGTACCTTCTAAGTACTTTTCCACGGCTTTTTGGGCATCCTTTTCCGTAGTTAAAACCGGGGTTATACCGTGGGCCTTTAAGTCTTCCTGCATCCGCCAGCCCATACCTCCCGAAATTACCACCTTTACCCCGGCAAAAGCTTCAAGAATTCGGGCATGGCTTCCACCATGGCCGTGGCCGTGTTCGTGGTGGTGATGGTGATGATGGTGATGGGGGCCGTGGAAGGTGTTTTCCAAGATTTCACTTCCGACTATTTTTCCGTCTTCGACGGTAAAAATAACAAACTTGGGAGCGCTTCCAAAGTGAGCGCTGACATCCTTTCCGGTAACTGACGCCACAGCAATTTTCATATTTTTCTCCTCCCTTGGATTTTTGAAAGTAAAACTTCCTCCTTCAATTTTTAAAGCATAGCCGAGAATTAGAGCCCGGGCAATTTTTTCCCGGGCGGTTTTTAAAATCCGGTGGAAAGTCGGCCGGGAAACTCCCATCTTTTCGGCCGCTTCAATTTGTTCTAAGCCTAAAAGATCCTTTAGCCTCACCGCCTCCATCTCTTCCTGAGTCAGGGTAATTTCTGCAAGTTCATTTGCTGGAATACCTGCAGGTTTAAAATACTTAACTGGTGATAAATAACTTACATGGCGGCATTTTGGTGGCCGCGGCATGCCGCACCTCCTTTATGAACATAATTTCATTATTAACTATAACGCAATAATGAACATATGTCAATAATAAAAATATAAAAGAAACCATAATATCCCTCCGGACTTATGGTTTCCTTTTCGGGCTTAAATTAATCAGCAGGATAAGAATTAAAGCTATTATTGCGCCGGCGGCAAAAGTTCCGGAGGCGTTTAAGTAATGGCTGACACTTCCTGCAAAAAGGCTTCCTAAAGGAGCAAAGCCGGCGAAAACGGTGGTATAAATACTCATAACCCGGCCGCGGTAGGCGTCACTTACATTTTTTTGCAGATAAGAATTGCTACCGGAATTAAAGGCAATAGTAAAATAACCGGTTAAGAATAACAACACCATTGCCGGGAAAGGTTTTTTGGCTAAAGGCATTGCCAGTTGAAAGATAGCCATTAAAAAAGCACTGATTTTAATTACTTTATCTAAATTAAGCCTTTTGGAGAAAGTTGCCATCGAGAGGGCACCCATTAGAGCTCCAAAGCCAAAGGATGACATCATAAAGCCAAACATCTCTGCGGGAAGCTTTAAATCAATCCTGGCTAAAATGGGAATTAAGACGCTGAAATTCATGGCAAAAATGCTTAATGCGGAAACGGTAAGGATAGCCCGCAACAGCGGTTTTTGCTTAAAAAGATAGCTAAACCCTTCTTTTAAATCTTCTTTTATAGAAAAGGAAGAGGGTTTTCTTCTTGCCGGCAAGTTATCCATTAAAAATAGTCCGGTAAGGACAGCTAAAAAGCTTAGAGTATTGATAAAGAAACAGGTAGCTGAACCGTATTTGGCTAAGACTAAACCGGCCAATGCCGGACCCAAAAGCCGGGCCAAGTTAAAAATGGTAGAGTTTAAGGCAATGGCGTTGGTTAAGTCTTCGGGGCCGACTAAATCGATAACAAAAGCCTGCCGGGTGGGCATATCAAAGCTGTTGGCAACTCCTAAGCCAAAAGCGATAAGTAAAAGATGCCAGTAACTGACTAAATTTAAGTAAGTGAGAACGGTTAGAAGCCCGGAGAGAACCATCATAAATGATTGGGTGATTAAAAGGATGTACCTTTTTGGAAAACGGTCGGCAGCTACCCCACCAACTACCGACAAAAAAGTCATCGGAGCAAACTGCACGGCGGATAGTATCCCCAGAAGAAAGGGGGAACGGGTTAGTTCCAGAGTAAGCCAGGATAAAGCTACCGACTGCATCCAGGTACCAATTAAGGATAAAGCCTGACCGAAAAAAAACAAGCGGTAATTTTTGTGGGAGAGAGCGGAAAAAGTTCCAAGTTTAATTGATAAATCTTTGGCCATTTAAATCCCTCTTTTCCTATCACTATTTTAGCATATACTTTCTTTAAAATACCAAAAATTTGGGGTAAAATAATCCTGATATACAAATTTTAAGCACTGGAGGGGTATAATGGCGTTAAAAATTGACTTTAATAATGTCTTTCACCCATATCTACAAAAGGAGAGGTTAGGGGAAGCGGATATTGATGGTTATAAAGAAAAATTTACCTCTGCCCTTATAAGCTTACGGGAGAAAAAAGAAAAAGGGGAATTGGGCTTCTTTCACCTGCCGTATCTTCCGGAAGAAGAAATAGCTGAAATTGAAAAAACCGCCCGGGAGGTCCGGGAAAAATTTAAGTATTTTGTAGTTTTGGGGATTGGCGGTTCTGCTTTAGGGCCTTTGGCGGTTCATACGGCATTAAACAATTTACGGTACAACGAGCTTTCCGAGGAGCTTAGGGGTGGACCGAAATTTTATGTAGAAGATAACATTGACCCGGAGCGGATGGCTTCGCTTTTAAAGGTAATTGAACCGGAAAAGACCGTTTTTAACGTTATTACCAAATCGGGGGCGACGGCCGAAACCTTATCCCAGTTATTAATAGTTACGGAGGTACTAAAGAAAAAGGTCGGAAAGCGGTTTACTGAACACTTGATTTTTACTACCGATCCGGAAAAAGGAAGTTTAAGGGCGCTTGCCCGGGAACTCGGGGTAAAAACCTTTGCCATTCCTCCTAACGTAGGCGGCCGTTTTTCCGAGTTGACACCTGTGGGGCTATTACCGGCAGCGGTTACCGGTATTAACATCCGGGAGCTTTTAGCAGGAGCCCGGGAAATGGCGGAAAGGTGCGAACGGGAAAACCTTTGGGAAAATCCGGCGGGTTTAGCGGCTGCCATTCACGTTTTGCTCTTGGAGCGGGGAAAAAATATGGCGGTTATGATGCCGTATGCCGACAGCTTAAAATATATGGCCGATTGGTACGCTCAATTACTCGGGGAAAGTATCGGTAAAAGGTTAAACCGCCGGGGAGAAGAGGTTTTTGTAGGACAAACTCCGGTTAAAGCCCTGGGGGTCACCGATCAGCATTCTCAGGTCCAGCTTTATACCGAAGGACCCTTTGATAAACTCCTGATTTTCTTGGAAGTAGAACGTTACCGGAATAGGGTGGTGATTCCTCCGGATTTTCCGCAGTATGCTGAACTAAAGTTCTTGGGCGGGCATACTTTAAACGAGCTTATTATAGCGGAGAAAAAAGCTACCGAATTTGCTCTTTTGAAAGCGAGAAGACCAAACTATACCGTAATTTTCCCGGAAGTAAATCCCTATACGGTGGGCGAGCTTCTCTATTTCTTAGAGGCGAAAATTGCTTTTATGGGAGAATATCTTGATATTAATGCTTTTGACCAGCCCGGGGTGGAGGAAGGAAAAAAGGCCACCTATGCGCTCCTGGGTCGGGAAGGGTTTGAAGAGAAACGGCAGGAAGTTTTAAAGGTAAAAAAAGAACCGCGGTTTATTTTGGAATAAGAGGAGTGATCGACACAATCGCATTTAATCGAGGGGCACTTTTGGGCGCATATAATGTCTTATTTGTGGGGGCCGCTCAATTCTTATTTCAAACTTTCGATTTAGCAGTTCTTCTTGAGCTGGCCCCACAAATATTTCCAACCTCCAACCTCCAGCATCCCGCCTCCAGAAGAGTTGGCCCGCTTTAAAAATTCTCCCTTATAAACCGATACAACTCATAAAAATCCCCGGCGTAATCGGGCGTGCGGGGATTTTCTCTTTTTACCTCGTAATCTTTCACAAGGAAAGTTTTAATCCCCAGCTCTTTTGCTACCAGATCTTCGGCTGGATCGTTACCAATCATCAGGCAGTCAGAAGGCCTGGCTTTAATTTTTTCCAAAATTTCTTTATAGTAGTTAGGATTGGGCTTACAGTAGTGCATATTGTCGTAATGGGTAATAAAACGAAAATATTTAGGGGATAAATTTGCCCAATAAAGCCTTTCTATGATGGCGCTTCTGGGGAAAAGGGCGTTGGTAGCCAGGATTAACGTATGGCCTTTTTTATGAAGATAGCGAATCATGGGTCTTGCCAGGGGATGGGGTTTAAAGTAGTTACCGATATTTTTAAAAGAAGTGTGGTAAAAATCTTCGAAAACATTGTGGAGGTTGGCGGTACCCGGGTAAACCCGGTCAAAGGCTTGCCAGAAAACTTCGCTGTTTAGCTTTTCTCCGGTGTTTTTTACCATTTCTTCGGTAGCTTTTAAAATAGCCTTCACGATAAGATCGGGGTCAAACTTACCCTTAACGTAGCTTTTTACTTCCTGAATATAAAGCTTTAAAAAGTAGTCAAGATTTAACGGAAGCAAGGTGCCGTCCAGGTCAAAAAGAATGTAAGCCACATCTCTCCCTCCCTAATGGGTATTTTATCACAAAAAGTAATTTCTTAGCTTATCTCTTAATTCATTTGTGATTTGAAAAGCGCGGGTTACCAGGGTTTTGGCATCGAGGCCAGGCTCATCAGGAATAGCTCTCAAGAGTAGGTATTCTCTACAAAAAATAAAGGAATAATAAAAGAAAGAAAGGGGGATAAGATGAAGGGATTATTTTACCTGAGTGTTGCAGTATTACTAATTTATGGCCTAATGTTTTTGGTAGGCTTGAAGACGGTTCATGCTTATTTTGATAGCCCTGAGTTTTGTTCTACCTGCCACGTAATGAAAAAGGAGTACCAGGGATATTTAAAAAAACCACATGCTGGAAAAGTAAGCTGTGGGGGATGTCATTTACCGGCGGGATTTCCCCGTTACGGGATTGAAAAAACTTATTCGGGAATCAGAGATTTTCTTTCTTTTTCCTTCCGTACCTATCCCGATGTAATAAAAATTTCCTCCCGCTCGCAAAAAATTGTGGAGGAAAACTGTCTTCGCTGTCATCGGGGGGTTACGGAAAAGCTTTTGGGGGTGTCCCAGCGGTGTACCTTTTGTCACCGGCAGGTATTTCACTGAAAACTGTTAGGAGGGGATAATTTTGACCCGCGGTATAACTATTGGAATTATTATAGTTGCTCTAATTTTGCTTGCGGGAACTTTTGTGGCCTACTTTACTGCCAAAAACGATGTTCCCTATAAAACTTTGACAACCGGTTTTAAAAAAGATGAGATTAAACCCGAAAAGTACGGCCAAAAATTTCCTGTTGAATATAAATATTACTTAAAAAATAAAGAAATGGCTCTGGCTCCCAGTAAGTACGGAGGCTCGGTAAAAAGAGACCACCTCAAGGAATTTCCTTATATGAAAACCTTATGGGCTGGCTTTGCCTTCAGTAAAGACTATACTGAAGATCGGGGTCATGTTTATGCCCTGGAAGATGTGAAGGAAACCAAAAGGATTTCCGAAAAAACCGCCTTAGCCTGTATGACCTGTAAATCTTCCCAGGTACCGGTTTATATGGACAAATGGGGAGTAGATAATTTTTATAAAGCCAGATTTAGAGAAAAGCAGAATCTTTTTACGATACCGATTGGCTGTTATGACTGTCATGATGCTCAGACCATGAAGTTACGCATTACCCGGCCAGCGTTAAAAGATGCGTTAAAACGAATTGGCCGGGATCCGGAGAAATTTACGGAAAAAGAACTACGAAATTACATCTGCGCCCAGTGTCATGTAACTTATTATATTGACAAGGCAACAAACCGGGTAATCTTTCCCTGGGATGGGGGAGTAGATCCGGAAGATATGTACCGGCATTATGAAAAAAGAAATTTTTATGAATGGGTACATCCTTTAAGCGGCACTAAAATGCTGAAATCCCGCCATCCGGAGTTTGAAATGTTTTCGGGAAGCGTGCACAGTGCGGTGGGGCTTACCTGCGTTGATTGTCATATGCCGTACGTCTATGAAGGCGGCAAAAAATATTCCAGCCACTGGTGGACTTCTCCGTTAAGAACTTTAGAGCAGTCCTGCCGCAAGTGCCACCGGGAAGAGGAGGCTAAGCTTAGAGAGCGGGTCTTTTACATCCAGGACCGAACCTATGACTTATTAAACCGGGCGGGGAAAGCCAATGAAGAAGCAATTAAAGCTATAAATGAAGCAGTATATTCTCCGGGGACAGATAAAGCTTTAATTGAAAAGGCGCGGAAGCTTCACCGGGAGGCCCAGTGGTACTGGGATTATGTCAGCAGCGAAAACTCCATGGGTTTTCATAACCCGGAAAAAGCCCTGACTACGCTGGGTAAATCCATCGACCTTGCCCTTAGAGCCAAAGCTACCGCCCTCCAGGCCAAAAAGTAACAGAAGGGACGGTTCTGAGAATGACCATTTTCCCGAAAAGAAGCAGGAAAAATGGTGGCTGACAGAACCGTCCCTCCAGTTAACCGTGGATGAGGCGGGGGAGGCACTGGGCGCAGGCCCAGACGCTGTCGCCTTTATAGCGGATGGGGAAAAGAGCTTTATCGTATTCGGAGTTTCCGCAGAAGTGGCAGAAGATTTCTTCTACCTCCCGGTGAGCTCTGACTTTTTCCACCGCTTCGTGGGAGAAGGGGACCGTTTCCCGTTCTTCAATGGTTAAAGCACCGGTAGGACAAACAGCCAGGCAAAAGCCGGCGCCGTCGCAAAGCTCTTCTCTTAACACTTTGGCTTTACCGTTTACTATTTCAATAGCCCCTTCCACACAGGGAGTAACGCATTTACCGCACCCGGTGCAGAGCTCTTCATTTATTTTGACAATTTTTCTTACCACTTTTTCCATTAAAAAACACCCTTTCTTTTTTATTTTTATTTTGCTCAATTTTATTATAGCGGGATTTTAATTAAATATTTGTATAATAGCGCAAAAATCTCTGTGAGATTGGTCACAGCAAGTTGCTTGAAAATTTTTTAAAAAAGTCTTGTCAGAGAGAAAAAGGAGTGCTAAAATAAAAGCACAAAGTATAATGTATACATGAATACAACTCTTGGGGGTTGTTAAAATGTTTTATTTGGTTAGCTGGTCCTATGGGGAAGAAGAGGTTTTTTATAAATTTGTAAGGGAAGAAGAGCTTGATAAGATTTTAGAAGATGATAAGAATTATATTATTACCCCCGTTTATGTAGCATAACTTAAGTTGAGGAACAAGACCCTCTGATTCAGGTCAGAGGGTTTTATTTTTTTTTGCAACTTTTTTTCGGGTTTTTACATCTTTTACAGGTGTAAGAATTTTTTTGTGGGGGAAAATGATGAAATTAAAGCGTTTTTTAGGGCTTATAATAGCAAAAATCTTACTTAAGTTTCTGGTTATTTTAAAAAGGGGAACCGGAGCTACTTCTTTACCTGGGAAATTTCTTACCTTTTTTGATAAGAATTTTTTAAAAGATATAGCATTAAAGTTTAAAGTAATCGTGGTTACCGGTTCCAATGGGAAAACCACTACTACCCGGATGATCGGGCAGATTTTAAAAGAAAACGGGATTACTTTTGTTACCAATTATGCCGGGGCAAATCTTTTAAGTGGCATTGCCACTGCTTTGTTGCAGGGAGTGGATGTTTTCGGGTGTCCACTGGTGCCGGTATTATTACTTGAAATTGATGAAGCTACCCTGAAAAAAGTAAGCACCGAGATAAGTCCCGAGGTTCTGGTAGTAACCAACTTTTTTCGAGACCAACTGGACAGGTATGGGGAGGTTTACCAGACTTTAAATTATGTAAAAGATGGTGTGGCTAATTTTAAAAATACCAAACTTGTGCTTAATGCGGATGACTCTCTGGTGGCTTCTCTGGCCAAAGTAAAGCCCTTTGAGGTATTTTATTTCGGACTTGATAGTGAAGGCTTCCAGGATTCACAGCAAAATACCGATGCCCGTTATTGCCTTTTCTGCAAAACAAAGTATAGCTACGAAAAGCACTACTACGGCCATTTAGGACATTTTAAATGTCCTGCCTGTGGCTACCGGCGACCCGAACCTAATTTAAGCTGTCTTAAAATTGTAGAAATGGGAGAAGAACATTCCCGGTATTTGCTTGGGATAAAAGGAGAAGATTTTCCGACATACCATGAAGTTAATTTATCTTTGCCGGGTATTTACAACATTTATAATAGTTTAGCTGCGCTTACCTGCAGCCAGGCTTTAGGTTTAAACCTGAAAAAATCTATAGAAGCTCTTAGTACCTTTTCCGGAGCCTTTGGACGGACGGAAAATCTTTTCCTTGCTGGCAAAAAGTTAAAAATAATTCTGGTAAAAAACCCTGCTGGTTTTAATCAGGCTTTAAATCTCCTTACTCAGGAAAAAAGTAAAGTAGGTCTTGCTTTTTTAATTAATGATTTACCGGCGGATGGGGAGGATGTTTCCTGGCTCTGGGACGTGAATTTTGAGATATTAAATTTAATTACCGATAAAATTAAATTTATTTTAGCCGGAGGGAGAAGAGCTGAGGATCTGGCTCTTAGGTTAAAATATGAAGGATTAGCCAAAGAAAAAATAAAAATTATGGAGGGTTACCGGGAAGTAATTAATTTTGGGTTAAAAGAAATTGACCCGCAGGATGTTTTTTATATTTTTCCTACCTATACGGCGCTCATCGGGTTTCGTAAAACTTTAAACGAAAAATTTAAGTTAAAGGAGTTTTGGAAGTAATGTATGAGTTAACAATTGGCCATTTTTATCCTGACCTGTTAAATACCTATGGAGATATGGGAAATATCATTGCTTTAAAAAGGCGTTCAGAATGGCGTGGAATTAAGGTTACGGTTAAACCTATTGGACTTGGTGATGAGTTTAAAAGCGAGGAGTATGACTTAGTGTTTTTGGGTGGTGGACAGGATTTTGAACAGGAGATTATTCAGGAAGATTTTCTTGAAAATAAAGGTAAAGAGTTAAGAAAGGCTATCGAAAACAACCTGGTGGTTTTAGCAGTATGTGGCGGTTATCAACTTCTGGGAAAATTCTATCGTACTGCTAATGGTAAAGAAATTGCAGGCCTGGGGGCTTTAGATGTGTGGACGATAGCCGGAAGGAAAAGAATGGTCGGCAATATTTTAATTGAAAGTGAACTATTAGAAAAGGTCGGCTATGATGGTAAGATTGTTGGTTTTGAAAACCACTCGGGAAAAACTTATTTGGGGCCTGAAGTAAAACCTTTGGGCCGGGTTATCTATGGTTATGGTAATAACGGGGAAGATAATTTTGAAGGAGCAGTATACAAAAATGTCATAGGAACCTATCTTCACGGCAGTGTTTTACCTAAAAACCCTGGATTGGCTGATTATCTGCTCACATTAGCCTTAAAGAAAAAATATCCAGGGTTTTTAGGATTACAAAAATTAAACGATGATTATGAAACCATGGTAAGACGCAAACTTATCAGTCGGTTAAGTGGTAAGAGACACTGGTTACTAAAACGTTTTTTCTAAAAAGGAGAATAGTGGAGAAAATGCTATCTTTGATGGGAAATGACCTGATTTTTGATCGATTGCATTTCCCCCCTGACTTTATGCATTTCAAGGTAAAAATATTTGCATTGGGATAAAAGCAATGTTCTAAAAGGAAGAGATTTCCTAAAATAAAGAAAAAAGCGGCAGGAGGGGGTAAGATGAGCGAACTAAATAATTTACTTCAGATGGAGGAGAAAATTTTTCCGCCTCCAAGGGTACAGGAGGCAGCCAATTTAAAGGATTTTGACCGGGAATACAGGGAGTCGGTAGAAGATAGTGAGAAGTTCTGGGGAAGAGTGGCTGAGGAGCTTTTCTGGTATGAAAAATGGGAGCGGGTTTTGGAGTTTAATTATCCCTGGCATCGCTGGTTTATCGGCGGAAAAACCAACATAACCTATAATGCTTTGGATGCCAAGGTGGCAAAGGGCCGGGGGAATAAAGCGGCGTTTATTTTTTTAACCGAAGACGGGCGGGAAGAAGTTTATACCTACCGGATGCTTAAAGATCGGGTGGAGCGCTTGAGCCGGGGACTAAAAAATCTGGGGATTCAAAAAGGCGACCGGGTGGTAATTTATATGCCGTTGACCCCGGAAGGGGTTATGGCCATGCTGGCGGTGGCCCGGATTGGAGCGGTGCACAGCGTGGTTTATGCTGGCCTTGGGTTTAAAGCTTTAAGGGAACGGATTTTAGATTCCGGAGCTAAATTGGTGATTACTGCCGATTACGGTTATCGCCGGGGCAAAAAGGTTGCGTTAAAGCCCATAGTGGATGAAGCGTTAGAAGGGGTTTCTTGCGTGGAAAAGGTTGCGGTGTGGTTTCGGGAAGAGCGCCAACCTTTAGGGCCGCGGGAAGTGGATTTTCTGACGTTATTTAAAAATCCACCGGGGGAACCTGCGGAAATAATGGAAGCTGAAGATCCTCTCTTTATTTTATATACCTCCGGTACCACCGGCAAACCCAAAGGGGTACTGCACGTCCATGGAGGCTACATGGTGGGAACCTACTACCATGCTAAGACCTTTTTTGATTTAAAAGATGATGATGTGTTCTGGTGTACCTCGGATATTGGCTGGATTGTGGGCCACAGCTATATTGTTTATGCGCCTTTGGTGGCGGGGGCAACGACATTATTTAGGGAAGGGGCGCTGGATTATCCTACCCCCGATACTCCCTGGCAGATTATCGAGAAATATCAGGTATCGGTCGTTTTTACCGCTCCTACGGCAATCCGGCTTTTAATGAAATACGGGGAAAAGTGGACGGAAAATTATGACCTGTCATCCTTGAGACTGATTACCTGTGCGGGAGAGCCTTTAAATCCCGAAGCCTGGCGCTGGGCTTACGAAAATCTTTTAAAAGCCCAGGGAGGTTTTATTGTTGACAACTGGTGGCAAACGGAGCTGGGAGGGCCTACCCTGGGGACGCCGCCGGTAAAAGCGGCAAAGCCGGGCAAGGTGGGATTTGCATTACCGGGAGTGGTAGCGGATGTTTTAGACCGGGAAGGAAAACCGGTGCCGGCGGGACAGGGTGGACTTTTATGCCTGAAAAATCCTTTTCCCCATATGCTGAGAACTGTTTACGGGGATGATGCCCGCTACGAAAAAGCCTGGCGGGAAATTCCCGGGTGGTATTTTACCGGTGATGTGGCGGTGAAGGATGAGGAAGGGTATTTTGCCGTCCTGGGACGGGCGGACGATGTGCTAAATATTGCCGGTCACCGGATTGGGACGGCGGAAGTGGAGAGCGCTCTGGTTTCCCATCCGGCGGTGGCGGAAGCAGCGGCTGTTGGGGTTCCGGACCCGTTAAAGGGAGAGATTTTAAAAGCTTTTGTGATTTTGAAAATAGGAGCGGCGCCTTCGGAGGAACTGGCGAAAGAGTTAATAGAGCATGTGAAAAAGGAGTTGGGGCCAATAGTGGTGATTGGGGAACTGAAATTTGTGGATAAACTTCCCAAAACCCGCTCCGGCAAAATTATGCGCCGGGTGTTAAAAGCCCAGGAGATGGGAGTGGATCCGGGGGATTTAACTACTCTGGAGGAATAAAAAAGGAAAAAAGCCCTTTCTGTCGAAATAATTGTTTAGACAGGAGGGGATTTCTTTGCCAAAACAGGAAAGAGACCTGGGTACCGGAAAGCTTATCCTGGATTTTATTGATAACCGCTGGTGTGTTATTTATTACACCGAATTTTACAGTGAAAAGGGGCGGGAACTAAAGGAAGAAAATCGCTGGTATTTTGCAAGCTTAGAGGAAGCGGAGAGATACTTTAAAGATTTTGTTTGCTAAGAGCAAAGATTTCGGGCTTTGCTCTTTTTCTTTTGCCTCTTTATTTCTTTTGGTTTAGAAGCTAAAATAAAAGTAATTCCAAAAAGAAAAGGGGATGGCAATGCGGGATATTAATAAAATTTACGCCCAGGCAGTAACGGAAAGCTTGCTGCAACCTGACTGGCAGTGGTATTTACTGGAAGAAAAAATTAAAAATATTTTAAAAACCAGAAAGTTGCCGGAGTTTTCCGGACAAACTTTACCGGAGTACCTGGCTAACGTTACTCCCGCCGAGTTTGCCCGCTGGGTAGATATCTTGAACCGAATAACCGGTCCTGCTTTAAAGGAAATAATAGTGGAGGCTTTTCGGGAAAAGGATTTGAGGTATAAAATTGAGGTGTTAAAAAATCTCGAAAACATTGAAGGAGAGCATCTTGTGGATTTAATGGAGGAAGTGGACTGGGAACAGGTGGATTTAGATTCAATTATCGCTCTAACCAAAAAGCTAAATCAAAATACTCTTGATTTTCATTTTTTACATAAAGTGAAAAATCGGGTCCGGGAACTACCTTTAGAAAATCTTCTGCAGGATAGTCAAGGAGAATATAGAAATGCCCTTCTCTGGCTTTATGCCCAGACTAAAAGTGAGAAAGCTTATAACGAAATTATCAAGCTCAGGGGAGAATTACCGGAGGAATATTTTAATTATCTTTTATTAATTGCCGGCGGGGAAAGAGCTTTAGAAGAAATTAAAAATAAAGATCCCGAGAAATTCTTCGAAAATCCCCAGGAAATATTTATGCTCTTAGAAGGATTGGATGAAGCCGGAATTTTATCCAGGATAACCGAAATTATTAACCCCGAAGATTTAGCGGATGGTCTTAAGTTTATAATGGCTACAATTTTAGAAAGCGGTGGCTTTTATCCTGAAGCGGAAAAATACTTTACAGGGGTTCCTGAGCTAAATTTTCCCCAGAGCTTATATTTAAAAGCCAAGCTTACTCTCCACAGAGGAAGGCGAGAGGAAGCCCGGGAACTCTTTTTAAAGGCTTTAACAGCTTTCAGGGAGCAACTTTTAAATCAACCCGATTTTAACGGCGGGGAAATCGAGGAGCTTTATTACCTGGGATATAAAGATGGGCTTTTAACTTTGGAAGAAACGGCGAGCTTTTATGCCGACCTTTTGGAAGGAGTGCTCTGGTTTTACGGAGCGGTAACCAGGGAAGAAGTAGAGCCGATTTTTCGAGAAATTCTCGGGGTAATCTTGCCGATTCCGGGAGAAGAAGTGATAAAGGAGCTTGCCAAACGGGAAGGAATTATCGTAACGGATATTATTGCTTTAAAGCGGGTTTCTGACCCTCAGGGACTTATTTCCCGGAGAGTTTCCCGGAAAATTCTGCCCTCTCCCCTGTCGGTGGATACCGTGTTACGGGTTTTTTACGGGGAAAGTTACCGGCTAATATCCAATTATCAGGAGATTGAGAAATACCTGCAGAATTTAAAACAAAGCCAGGGCTTACTTTTGGTAAATCCCAAGCTTTTTGACTTAAATACATTAATTGAACGCTTTCAGGTGGAGGAACCGGAAGCAATCGTACACAGTTATTCGCCCCTGGTTAATGAAAATAATCCCGAGGAGTACCAAAAGCTTTTAAACTACCTGGAAACGGTTTGGAACGATACTCCTAACTGGGAACTATTTGGTATGAGCGTTTCCGAGCTTAAAGAATTATCCGGAGAAAAACTGATAAACTAAATTAAGGGAATTCTTTCTAAAAGTAAAGGAGGTAGTTGGATGAAAATCGAGCAAAAGTTAAATGAGATGGGTATGTCGCTTCCGCCGGCGCCAGCACCGGTTGCTGCTTACGTGCCGGGGGTATTAATTGATAACTATATTTATGTTTCCGGACAGCTTCCCTTTGAAGGAGGGGAATTAAAAACTAGAGGTAAGATAGGAGCGGAAGTTACGGTAGAAGAGGGGATGCGCCTTGCTAAAGTGGCAGCTCTTAACTGCCTGGCGGTGGTCAAGGGGCTTATAGGGGACCTCGACCGGATTGAAAAAATCATTAAGGTTACCGGTTATGTAGCAAGTAGCCCGGGCTTTAACGACCAGCCCAAAGTAATAAATGGCGCTTCGGAGTTTTTGGCAGAATTACTGGGGGAAGCAGGAAAACACGCCCGGGCGGCGGTAGGGGTCAACGAACTACCCCTCAATTCTCCGGTAGAAGTGGAGATGATTGTTAAGGTACGTTAAAAATCTATGGTAAAATAAGCATAGGGTTTAGGGGAGTTTTGGGTTAATAATTTTAAACCCGAAAGCTCCCCTAAAGCTATATATGGAACTGTTTTCCTGATAGGTTTATAATAAAAGAAAAGAGAAATTTCCCGGTATCCTTTTAAAAGGTAAGGCCAAAGTCTGCGGCTTTCGGGAGTTAAATAAAAATAAACCGGTTGGCCAAAAATTTTTAGGTACGATTCAATTAAAAAGTCCAGACTGTCAAGGATCCGAATTTCTTCTGGGAGAATTAGTAAAGGCTTTGGCAATTTTGTGGAGTCTGGATAAAAAATATACCACAGGTGGTTAGCTTTTAAGAAAAGTAGAATTTTATTGCTATCGGGAAATTGACCGAGAAAACAGCGGGGGTAGTTCATAACTTACCTCCGGGATATAAAGTAGGTATATTATCTTATTTAAAACGGGTGGTATAGGTGACAGAAACTAAAGATGTTATAATTAGGGAAGCAAAGGTAGAAGATTTAAAAGAGATTTTTGCCATTTATAATGAGGAAGTTTTGCACGGAATTGCCACTTTTGATACCGAACCGGTGGAAGGAGAAGATCAGCTTATCTGGCTTTTAAAACGGGGAGCAAGACACCCGGTTTTGGTGGGTGAAGTAGAAGGAAGAATTGCTGTCTGGGGTAGTTTAAATCCCTATTCTCCCCGCAAAGCCTATGATTTAACCGCTACCGAATCGGTATATGTTCATAAGGATTTTCGGGGGAGGGGCTATGGAGAAAAAATGCTTATGGCACTTTTAGAGGAAGCCCGGAACCGGGGGCTCCGGGCCCTTTTAGCTTTAATTGCGGCCGAAAATGAAGCAAGTTTGAGGCTGCACGCGAAATGCGGTTTTCAGAAGGTAGGGGAGCTTAAAAAAGTTGGCTTTAAGTTTGGTCGCTGGTTGGATGTGGTTATTTTAGAGTACCTATTGTTTTAATTGCCCACCGCCGGCGGGTTATTAATTCTTGCCTCAACCGCCGCAAAGTTTACGGGAAAGAACGTTTAAACTTTTAATATTACCTTCAATTTGGGGAATGGTTCTGGCAATGTATGCCGAGAGGTCTTTGTTTTTGGTATACGCTAAATAATTTTGGTAATTTCTAAGGTTAGCTTGCTCGTAGCGTAAAAGCCGAAAAACAATTTCCCGATCCGTCATAATTTCACCTCCAATATTGGTTCTAATTTATCATATGAAAATTATTAACGGAGGGGATTTTGTGGAAGAAGCGGTTAAGATGCTACTTACGGCCCGCCACGCTATTGCCTTTACCGGAGCGGGAGTTAGCACCGAAAGCGGGATTCCGGATTTTCGTGGAAATTCTGGATTGTGGGAACAGTATCCGGTGGAGAAAGTGGCCTCAAGAAGAGCCCTTATGGAGAATCCGGCGTTTTTTTTAAATTTTTACCGGGAGCGGTTTAAAAGCTATGCCAATGTTAAGCCCAATCGGGCCCATGAAGCCCTGGCGCGGATGGAAAAAGCGGGAATAATAAAAGGCATTGTGACCCAAAACATTGATGGTTTGCACCAGAAAGCAGGCAGTAAAAACGTTATAGAAATCCATGGCACCTTAAAACGGGTACGGTGCGACCGGTGCGGAAAATATTACTTGCCGGAGAAGTTAGACGAAGAAGAAGTACCCCGGTGTAATTGCGGCGGTGTTATCCGTCCCGATGTAGTTTTATTTGGGGAAGCTTTACCCCGGCGGGAGTGGCAAATGGCCCTGGAACTGGCTGAGCGTTCGGATCTTGTCCTGGTGGTGGGGTCGTCTCTGGTAGTTACGCCGGCCAATCAAATTCCCGGGTTGGTTCTCTTAGAAGGAGGAAAGGCAATAATTGTCAATAAAGACCCGACGCCCCTGGATGACCAGGCGCTGGTTCTTAGAGGATATGCCGGGGAAATTCTTTCCAAGCTGGCGGATATGTTAGGTGTTTAAGCAGGCCCGAAGGAACCCTTCGGGTTTTATAATATAGTTTGGGGTGTTTTGTATGGAACGTTTTCTGTTAAAAGCAAATTATACGCCCAAGGGAGATCAACCCAAAGCCATAAAGGAACTTACCGAAGGGATTGAGAAGGGGCTAAAAATGCAGACCCTTCTGGGGGTAACCGGTTCCGGGAAAACTTTTACCATGGCCAATGTGATTGCCAATGTAAACAAGCCCACTTTAGTAATTGCACCCAATAAAACGCTGGCGGCCCAGCTTTGTGCGGAGTTCAGGGAGTTTTTTCCCGAAAACGCGGTGGAGTATTTTGTAAGCTACTACGATTACTATCAACCGGAAGCTTACTTACCGGCCACCGATACGTATATTGAAAAAGACTCGGCTATAAACGATGAAATTGATAAACTCCGCCATTCAGCAACGGCGGCGCTTTTTGAACGGCGGGATGTTATTATCGTGGCATCGGTCTCCTGCATTTACGGTTTAGGGGATCCCCAGGAATATCGGGAACTTCTGCTCTCCGTTAGAAAAGGGCAGATTTACGAGCGGGAAGCGATATTACGCAAACTTGTAGATATTCAGTATGAGCGGAATGAGTACGACTTAACCCGGGGGAAATTTCGGGTAAGAGGGGATGTAATTGAAGTTTTTCCGGCGTCGTATACCGACCGGGCGGTGCGCATCGAGCTTTTTGGCGATGAGGTGGAAAGGATTTTAGAGTTTGATACTTTAACGGGCGAGATTATCGGTGAGCTAAAACACGTGGCTATTTTTCCGGCAAGCCACTTTGCTACTTCCAAAGAAAAGTTAGAACGGGCGATAAAAAGCATTGAAGAAGAGCTTGAAGAACGGCTTCGCTATTTTGAAGAGCGGGGCAAACTCCTTGAAGCCCAGCGTTTAAAGCAGAGGACCTTATACGATATTGAAATGCTGCGGGAAGTGGGTTACACTAAAGGAATTGAAAACTATTCCCGGCATTTAACCGGAAGAAAACCCGGCGAGCCTCCCTATACGTTAATTGATTATTTTCCCAAAGATTTTCTTATGATTATTGATGAGAGCCATATCACCATTCCCCAGATTCGGGGGATGTATGAAGGGGACCGCTCCCGGAAGGAGGCGCTGGTGGAGTACGGTTTTCGCCTGCCTTCGGCCTTTGACAACCGGCCACTGAAATTTCATGAGTTTGAAGCAAGAATTAACCAGGTAGTGTTTGTTTCGGCTACTCCCGGACCCTATGAGTTAAAGCATTCTCAAAAGATTGTGGAGCAGATTATCCGGCCGACGGGATTGGTTGACCCCGAGGTAGAAGTTCGACCCACCCGGGGGCAGGTGGATGACCTGTACGGGGAAATTAAAGAGCGGGTAGCCCGAAACGAGCGGGTGCTGGTAACCACCCTCACCAAGAAGATGGCCGAGGACCTGACCGAGTATTTCCGGGAGATGGGGGTAAAGGTAAGATATCTTCATTCGGATATTGATACCCTGGAACGGGTTGAAATCCTGCGAGATTTAAGGCTGGGAGTTTTTGATGTTTTGGTGGGAATAAACCTCCTCAGGGAAGGTCTGGATTTACCCGAAGTTAGCCTGGTGGCCATTTTGGATGCCGACAAGGAAGGGTATTTACGTTCGGAACGCTCTTTAATCCAAACCATCGGACGGGCGGCTAGAAACGTTAACGGTAAAGTAATCATGTATGCCGATACCGTTACCGCTTCCATGCAAAAAGCCATTGATGAAACCAACCGGCGCCGTAAACTTCAGATGGAATACAACCGGAAGCACGGAATAACGCCGCAAACGGTGCAAAAGGCGGTAAGGGATGTTATTGAGGCGACCAGGGCGGTGACTGCAGAACTACCGGAAGTAAAGCGGGATTTCATCCAGAAAATGAGTGCGAAAGAGTTTAAGCAGTATGTGGAAAAACTTACCCGGGAAATGAGAGAAGCGGCTAAAGCTTTGGAGTTTGAAAAGGCGGCGATGCTGCGCGACTTAATAATTGAGCTTCGGGCGCAAAAGGCGGTCAAAAAGTAATAATGGAGGTTTTACACACTGATGGATAAGATTGTCATTAAAGGGGCCAGGGTCCATAATCTAAAAAATATTGATTTAACCCTGCCGCGCAATAAATTTATCGTTATTACCGGTCTTTCCGGTTCCGGCAAATCGTCGTTGGCCTTTGACACCATTTATGCCGAAGGACAGCGGCGGTATGTGGAAAGTTTATCGGCTTATGCCCGCCAGTTTTTGGGGCAAATGGATAAGCCCGATGTGGATTTCATCGAAGGGTTGTCACCGGCAATTTCCATTGACCAGAAGACCACGTCCAAAAACCCCCGGTCAACGGTGGGTACGGTTACGGAGATTCACGATTATTTAAGGCTTTTATATGCCCGCATAGGAATACCCCACTGCCCGGTTTGCGGGCGGGTGGTAGAAAAGCAAACCATTGACCAGATGGTCGATAGATTATTAGCTTTACCCGAACGGACCAAATTGGTAATTATGGCGCCTATTGTGCGAGGAAGGAAGGGAGAGTTTGTCAAAACTTTGGAAGATATCCGGCGTCAGGGTTTTGCCCGGGTCCGGGTGGATGGTATTCTTTATGACTTAGCTGAGGATATTAAGTTAGAAAAAAATAAAAAACACAATATAGATGTTGTTGTTGACCGGCTGGTAGTAAAAGACGGAATAAAAACCAGGCTTTACGATTCCTTAGAAACGGCGCTTAAGCTTACCGAAGGCCTGGCCGTGGTGGAAGTAGTGGACGGGGAGGAGATTACTTTTTCCGAAAACTTTGCCTGTCCCCACTGTGAAATAAGCCTTCCGGAGATAAGCCCCCGGCTTTTTTCCTTTAATAATCCTTTTGGTGCTTGTCCCGAGTGTACCGGCCTTGGTTACAAATTGGAAGTGGATCCGGATCTGGTAATACCAGATAAAGATTTGACGTTACGGCAGGGGGCAATAGCCGCCTGGAACGCGGGTAATATCCAGGCATATTATTTTCAGGTGTTAGAGGCTTTAGCGAAAAAATACCGGTTTAGTTTGGACGTGCCGGTAAAAGAGCTTGAGCCGGAAATTTTAAGAATAATCCTCTATGGTCTTCCCGGGGAGAAAGTGCGGGTCAGGTATTACAACTATACCAACGGCAATTCTTACACCTTTGATGCCAACTGGGAGGGGGTTATTCCCAATTTAGAGCGGCGGTACCGGGAAACCCAGTCGGAGGCGGTGCGGGAAGAAATTGAAAAATTTATGACCCAGAGAAAATGTCCCTCCTGCCAGGGAGCCCGGCTGAAAAAAGAAGCCCTGGCGGTAACGGTGGGCGGAAAAAACATTCATGAACTTGGCGAAATGACCGTGGAAAAGCTTCTGGCTTTCCTGGAAAATCTTGAGTTAACGGAACGAGAGTTTTTAATTGCCCGCCAGGTTTTGAAAGAAATTAAGGAACGCCTGGGGTTTTTAAACAACGTGGGCTTGGATTACCTGACCTTAAATCGCTCCGCTACTACCTTGTCCGGCGGGGAAGCTCAGCGTATCCGTCTTGCTACGCAAATTGGTTCCGGCCTTACCGGGGTGCTGTATGTTTTGGATGAACCATCAATAGGCTTGCATCCCCGGGATACCAAGCGGCTTTTGGATACCCTAAAGCGGCTGCGGGATCTGGGCAATACCTTAATAGTGGTGGAACACGATGAAGAGACCATTAGGGAAGCGGATTTTATTGTGGACATGGGACCGGGAGCTGGCGAAAAAGGAGGGCAGGTAGTAGCTGCAGGTACCCTGGAAGAAGTGCTAAAGCATCCCGGTTCAATTACTGCAAAATATCTCAGGGGGGAAGAAAAAATCCCCGTGCCGCTTTTTCGCCGGAGCGGTAATGGTAAAACTATTACCATTGTGGGGGCCCGGGAAAACAATTTAAAAAATATTACCGTCGAAATTCCACTGGGGAAATTGGTAGCGGTAACCGGGGTGTCCGGTTCCGGTAAAAGTACGTTAATTAATGAAATTTTGTATAAGGCTGTGGCCGGAAAGTTTTATAAGCTAAAAGAAAAGCCCGGAGCTCATGATGAGATTTTAGGTCTTACTTACATTGATAAGATAATCAATATCGACCAGTCGCCCATCGGCCGAACACCGCGCTCAAATCCGGCAACCTACACCGGAGTGTTTAACGATATCCGCGAGCTTTTTGCGGCAACTCCCGAAGCCCGGATGCGGGGCTATAAACCGGGACGGTTTTCGTTTAACGTGAAGGGAGGACGGTGTGAAGCATGTGAAGGGGACGGGATAATCAAGATTGAAATGCATTTTCTCCCCGATGTTTACGTACCCTGCGAGGTGTGTAAGGGGGCCAGGTATAACCGGGAAACGTTGGAGGTGCGGTATAAAGGAAAAAATATTGCCGAGGTACTGGATATGACGGTAGAGGAGGCTCTGGAGTTTTTCTCCGCGATACCCAGAATCCAGCGCAAACTTCAGACCCTTTATGATGTGGGTCTGGGTTATATCCGCCTGGGGCAGCCGGCTACTACCCTGTCCGGCGGCGAAGCTCAGCGGGTAAAGTTGGCCACCGAACTTTCCCGGCGTTCCACAGGGAAAACTTTATACATTTTAGATGAACCGACTACGGGCCTGCACATTGCCGATGTTCACAGGCTTTTAGATGTTTTAAATCGTCTGGTGGAGGCAGGCAATACGGTGGTGGTAATAGAGCATAACTTAGATGTGATTAAGACTGCCGACTGGATTATCGATTTAGGGCCGGAAGGTGGCGATAAAGGCGGTCAGGTGATTGCCGAAGGAACTCCTGAGGAAGTGGCCCGGAATCCAGCCTCTTATACCGGAAAGTTTTTAAGGCCGTATCTTAATTTATAAAAAAGCCCCTGGTTTTTACCAGGGGCTTTTCTGTGTTATTGTTTGGGAATTTGAGTGAGGTAGTATTCTGCTTTGTCCAAAAGGAGTTCAGTTAGAGCGGTGTTGTGGATACCGTGAGAGGCGTCGGCGGCTACAATGCCTGCTAAAGTATCAGCATATTTGTAATTTGGATCGTTGTAAGCTGCTGCGTAGGTGGTTTTGAGCTGGTTAAGAATGTTGTTAACACGAGTATCGACTTTATCGGTCCAGGCTTTTACGGCGTTTGCATCAAAGCCAACAGCATCGTGACAGACACTGCAGCTGTTGTAGGACGCTTTATATCTGGACTGATAGCTACCTAAAGAAGAGTCGTTCTTAATAGTAAGGTTGTCAATTGAGATGGTTGGTTTTCCTACTTTGAAGTAGTGATAGCCATTGGGCATGTGGCAGGTTACGCATTCGGCACTGCCCATGGGGTTATAAACTTTTTCCGGTATACCTAAAGCAGTGAAGGAAGCACCGAGCTGTCCGGTAAATACTTCTTTTTGTGGATGATGTACTCCTTTGCTGCCAGAGGTAGCGGTGAAGCCTTCACCGGTGTGGCACTCCATGCAAAGTTCGTTGGGTTCCTTTCTTAATTGCTTGCCGTAGCCTTTTTCACTGTGCGGACTGTGGCAGGTGACGCAGGTAATGCCTAACTTAAAGTCACTGAGTTTTACAGTTGCATTAAAGTCAGCTGCAGTTTTACCCGGGTTAGCTTTTAAGTAATCTTCCAAAGCAGTGCGGTAATCCTGGGAGTGGCACTCCAGACAGCTGACGCTGCCGTGGGAATTTTTCTGAATTGTTTGTAAGGAAATGCCATGCTTACCATAAACAGTTCCACTTACGCCGGCAATTGCGTATTCATCGTTGTATTCGCCGCCACGGTGGTGCGCACCTTCGTGGCATTTTTCGCAGGTAGCGCTGGCAGCAATACCGTCTTTTTCACCAAGAATCTTGGTAGGATCACCGGTTGCAGCGTGGAGAGCACCAGGACCATGGCAAGCTTCACAGCCGATACCCGGTTCGGTAAATAATTCTTTATAGGTATTTCCAACTACAGAGTAGGGAGTACCGGTAATACCATTCGGTCCAGGATAACCGGTGACGTGGCACTTAGCACAGCTTACCAGCCAATTCTGGGTGTGGGAATCAGCTACCCACTGATTTTCGGCCTTATCAAAAGCATACGGCATGTATTTGTAATCCTTGCCTACAAATAGCAATTCTGTAGGCGAGTTAATTACATACCGAACATCGCTGGCCTGGAACTTATCGTTCAAGGACCAGAGCAGCATGGAACCAAAGAAATCGGGTGTTTTTACCATATTGGGGTGCCAGGTTGCCGAAAACTTGGAGAAGCCATGGCAGCTCTGACATTTCTTGGTACCAGCATATGCAGTTGGAGCCGGTAATACTCTTGGATATTTTGCTTGAACTGCGTTAAATGCTTTGACTACTTCGGTGCGGCTTGCAGCAGCTGTTGGATCAAGGTAAAGCTTGCTTCCAGCTTTCCGGGCGCTTAAATAGCCTTTCTTTACGGCCCAGACTAAGGCTTTTTGGTTGGCAGAAGCTGCTTTGGTGTAGTCGGCATATTTTTTAAGGTCGTTAGCGGTAACTTTAGCAACTTCACCTTGAGCTTTTAAAGCTACCATCAAGAAGTAAGCGAGTCTTTGCTTGGTGATGTTTCCGGAAACCTTGCCAAAGGCTGACTCGGAAAGTCCGGAAACTCTGGCAAATTCCTTGACCACGTTGGCTTCGGTGAGCGGGTCATAATTTAAGTCTACGGCTAATTTCTTGCCGTTTTGCATGAACAGGACGCCCCGCTCGGTCAAGGGAATTTGGGCAGTGCTGGTTAGCGGCATAAAAGCTTTGTGGCAGGCCATACAATCCATCTGGTCCCTGCCCTGCTGGCCCGGCTGACTCTTATGGGAAGCCGGTACCTGGTGGCAGTAACTGCAGTTCTTTCCAGTATCTTTGGCGTACTGCTCAGTAGCCAATACCGGACTGGCTACTAACAGGAGAAGAACTGCAGCAACCAGTGCCCATAGACCTTTACGCATAAAACCCCTCCTTTTAATTTTTTTGGATATAAAATCCATCTATAGCTATAAATACGACATTCACAAGCAAACTCCTTCTTAAAACCGCAAAAATTGATAAATTTATCCAGCAATAGAAATACTATAAAAAATAAAAAATATTTTCGAAAATCTTTAAGCAAAAAATTAAAAACATTCATACAAAATTTTCTTAAATCAAAGAAATTTCAGTGATAAAATAAAGAAAAAAGTTTTGTTACGGGGGAGAAAGGAATGATTGTAGGCATTGATGTAGGGGGGACGTATACCGACGGAGTTGCTTTAGATCAGGGCAGGGTTGTGGCTAAGGCTAAAGTGGTTACGAAAAAAAACCTGCCGGAAACCTTTGCTGAAGTATTAGCGAAGCTTATAGCCCAGCACAATCAGCCTATTAAAAGGGTGGTTTTGAGCACTACCCTAATTACCAATTTGGTGGCGGAGCGAAAATACGACCGGGCGGCGGCCTTGTTGCTTCCGGGGGCGGGGATGGATTATGAAAAAATAAACTTTCCTTTTCCGGTGAAGGTAGTTTCCGGAATGGTCGATTTTCGCGGTCGGGTTTTAGAAGAAATTAACGAAAAGGAAGTGGAACAAGCTTTACAGGAATTTTTGGCTCAGGGGTTTAGGAAAGTAGCGCTGGTGGGGAAGTTTTCGGTAAGAAATCCCGAACTTGAACGAAAGCTTTACCGGATTGTCAAAAAAATCAACCCGCAAATAAAAACCGCTCTTGGGCATAAGACCGGGGGGCGTTTGAATTATCTCCGGCGGATTTATACTTCGGTTTTATACCTGATGATAAAAGATGAGTTTACCCGCTTTGTTGAGGAATTAAAGGTAATCTTTTATGCTTTAAAAATCCCCTTAAACGTAGTTTTTATCATGAAAGGAGATGGGGGGATTGTACCACTTCTTGAAGTTGAGCGTTACCCGCTGGCTACTCTTTATTCCGGCCCGGCGGCAAGCGCATTAGGGGCTTATGCCCTTTGCAACTGCCAAAACATAGTCGTTTTAGATATTGGAGGTACCACTACCGATATTGCTTTAGTTTTAAACCAGCGTCCGCTTCTTTCCCATAAAGGGGCGGATATCGGGGAATTTTTAACTTCGGTACCGAGTTTAGCAGTTACGTCAGTTCCTTTTGGTGGTGATACGGCGGTTACCGTTTTAGACGGAGAAATTACCTTTACCGGACAGCGCCAGGGTCCGGCCTACTGTCTGGGCGGTCCGGCGGTTACCGTTACCGATGCTTTAAGGTTTTTAAATTTAATAGATTACGGGGATTTCCAGCGGGCCAAGCGGGGAATCCACAAGCTTGCCCAGGAAACCGGGTTAACTTCCCTTGATGTGGCCCAAAAAATTGTTGATATATTTACCGATACCGTGGTCCAGGAAGTAAAAAATACTTTTAAGCGCTGGGAAAACGAACCTCGTTACCGGATTTATGAAATTATGACGGGGAAGAAATTTGAACCTGAATTGCTAAGTGGAGTAGGGGGAGGAGCTTACCCGCTCACCTTGCTGATAGCTAAAAAACTTGGAATGAAAGGGGTAATTTATGAAAATTATGAAGTGGCCAATGCTTTAGGAGCAGCGCTTGCCCGGGATAATCTTTCCATTACCGTTTATATCGATACCGAGCAAAAATATGTGGCCATACCGGAATGGGGTTACAAAGAGGCCATTCCCAAACTAAAAAATTACAGCGAAGATGAGGTTAAAGAATTTGCTCTGTTTGTTTTTCGCATTGGGGCTAAAAGGATGAACCTGCGTTATCCTCCCGGCAGTGAAGAACTAATCTACTTTGAGCAGTTTAATGTGGTGCGGGATATGGTGACGGAAAACAAAATATTTATTCTGGAAATAGCGGTGCCGGCCGGGATTTTACGGCCGGTAGAAGGGAGGATTTTGTATGAATAAAACCGGGCTTTTGTTTTTCCCCGCCTTTGATTGGGCCATATCCCCTACCCACCCGGAAAGGGAAGAACGGCTGTTATATACCCGGGACCAGATAATGGAGGAAGGGATTTTAGAACTCCCGGGGTTTGTGGAATACAGTGCCCGGCCGGGAAAAGTAGAAGATGTGGAGAGGGTTCACCTAACAATACCCTATACCCAAAAGGTCGTTACCGATGCCCATTTAATTGCGGCGGGAAGCTGCATTGAACTGGCGGAACGGATTTTAGCCGGGGAGGTAAAAAACGGTTTTGCTCTGGTGCGACCGCCGGGACACCATGCTACCCGAACGGTTTACGGCAATCGGGGCTTTTGCAATATAAACAATGTCGCTATTACTGTGGATTATCTTCGCTGGGTAAAAGGGGTTAGAAAGATTGCCATCATCGATACCGATGTCCACCACGGCGATGGGACCCAAGATATTTTTTACCATGATCCCGATGTTTTGTTTATTTCTTTGCATCAGGATGGGCGGACCCTGTATCCCGGAACGGGCTTTATAGATGAGGCCGGAACTCCCAATGCTTACGGTACTACCATAAACTTACCCCTTCCTCCGGGTAGCGGTGATGAGGAAATATTGTATCTTTTGGAAGAAGCGGTTTTACCCATTTTGGAAGAATTCCAGCCGGAGTTCATTATTAACTCGGCAGGACAGGATAATCATTACTCCGACCCTTTAGCCCGGATGGCGGTTACCGCCCGGGGTTACGGGCGGATTACCGAGTTAATCAAGCCGGACCTGGCGGTATTGGAGGGCGGGTATTCCATTGAAGGGGCTTTACCGTATGTAAATTTAGCTATTTTGCTTGCCCTTTACGGGGAAAGTTACGAAAAGGTTGTAGAACCAAAGGGGCTACCTTTAGAATACCGGGCAAGGCACAAAGATTATGCTAAGAAGCTTGCTGCTGTCACGCTGGAGCGCTGGCGGATGCGGGAAGAATTGGCGGAAGAAGAAAAAAGGAAACATAACGGTTACTACTCTTATAACAGGTCAATATTTTACGATACCGAGGGCTTTCACGAACACCGGGTTACAACCGTAAAGCTTTGCGACCGGTGCCCGGGCTACGTTGGGTTGAGCAGTTATGCTTACGTTGGTAACCGGGTGGTTTCCGGATTTGCTACAATTGTTATGCCGGGAAGCTGTAAAGATTGCTGGGAAGAAGCAGAGGCGGTGGCTCTTGAAGCCCTGGCGAAAAAAAATTACGATAAGGTGGCTGTTATTCCCGGAAAGCAGGTTGTGAAAATTTGAAAAATGTTTCCGGAAAAATATTTCCAAAAAGTGTGAAAAAATTTTCTTTTTTTTGCTTCCTTCTGGTTTAATACCCTATGGAATAATTATTGCTATAAATAATGTGTTGAGGCAATTGACCAGGAGGGAGTAACAATGGAAGCTTTAAAAATAGCGCCGACAGAGAAGTTTAAGGAAAGAGTTGCAAAGCTTTTAAATCTCCGGAGCATCGCTGTAATTGGTGCTTCGGAAAAACCGGAGAAGCTTGGCAACGCTATTTTACGAAATATTGTTTCCGGGTATAAAGGAGAAGTTTTTGGAGTTAATCCCAAGAAAAAGAAAATTCAGGAAATCGAAGTTTACCCGGATGTTTTTTCCTTACCGTATTCGGTAGATTTAGCGGTTATAGTTTTGCCGGCGGAAAAAGCTGTAGTTGCTTTAAAAGAGGCGGCTGAAGCTGGAGTTAAGTCGGCGGTGGTGATTTCAGGAGGATTTAAAGAAACGGGTAAGGAAGGGGCTTTACTGGAAGAAGAGATAAAAAAAATAGCCCTTGACTTTGAGATGCCGGTTTTAGGTCCGAACTGTGTGGGGATTGTGAATAATAATTTGCAATTAAATGCTACTTTTTTACGCACAGCTCCCCTTAAGGGGGAAATTGCCTTTGTTTCGCAATCGGGAGCAATATTGTCTACCGTTTTGGAATGGAGCTTAAAAGAGGATTTGGGCTTTTCCTACATGATTAGTATGGGAAACAAAGCGGTCTTAAATGAAGCGGATTTTCTTCCGGCAATTGCCAATGATCCCGGTACCGCTGTTATTTTGCTTTATATTATTGAGGATGTGGTGGAGGGCAGTAGTTTTTTAAAAAAAGCTTACGAAGCGAGTTTATTAAAACCGGTGGTGGTATTTAAAGCGGGAATCAGCACAGCTGGTGCTAAAGCTGCCAGTTCACATACCGGAGCTTTGGCGGGAAGCATAGAAGGCTATAAATTGGCTTTTGCCAAAACCGGTTTAATCCGGGCTAAAACTTTAGAAGAAATGTTTATTTATGCCAGGGTTTTTGCTTCCGGACAGAAAGTTACCGGTAAAAACATCGGGATTGTTACCAATTCAGGAGGTCCAGGAGTTATTACTGCTGACCGACTGGAATTAAATGGTTTAAATATTGCCAGGCTAACGGCCAAAACCATTAATGAACTAAAGACCTTTTTACCCCGGGCTGCGAGCTTTGGCAATCCCGTTGATATCCTGGGAGATGCCGACGAGGAAAAGTACGCGATGACGCTTAAGACAGTACTGGACGATGAGAAAGTGGACGGCGTGGTAGCGGTTTATGGTAAAACGGCGGTTATAGATATAGAAAAAATGGTGCGGGCGGTAATTAATGGTCGAAGGAAAAATCCAGATAAACCGGTGGTTGCTTGTTTTTTAGGCGGGGTTGATAGCAGAAGAGCAAAAGAGCTTTTAAATAAAAATAAGATTCCTTTTTATTCTTTTCCTGAAGCAGCGGTAGATGCTCTGGCAGTACTTTATCGTTATTATAGCTGGCGGGAAAAGCAAAAGGAAGGAAAAACAGAGTTTAGTTTTGATGATATCGACCGGAAATTAGCCCGGGAAATTATCAAAAACGCCCTGGTTGAAGGAAGAAAAAATCTTACAGGTTTTGAAACGGCAGAAGTTTTAAAAGCTTTTGGTTTTCCGGTACTGCCGGTAAAAATTGTACGAAATGTCCAGGAACTGCGCAAAGCAATTGAAGAAATAAGTTTTCCATTAGCGTTGAAAATTGTCTCTCCTGATATTCTGCACAAATCGGATGTGGGGGGCGTTGCCTTAAACATTAGAAACGAACAGGAGGCAATCAGGGCTTATCAAAAAATGCTCCTGGAAGTTCCCAAAAAAGTACCGGAGGCGAAAATTCTTGGGGTTGAGGTACAAAAACAAATAGCACCTGGTTTAGAAATATTCATAGGAGCAAATCGGGACCCGGTTTTTGGTCCAATCTTAGCCTTTGGCCTGGGAGGAATATACGTAAATCTTTTAAACGATATAGCATTAAGATTAAATTATAAATTTACCAGGGAAGAAGCTTTAGAAATGATCAAAGAAACAAAGGTATCCGAAATTATAAAAGGCTATCGCGGGCAAAAAGCTTATGATCTTAAAATTATTCAGGAAATTTTGGGAAGGCTTTCGCTTCTCTTGGAGGAAATTCCGGAAATTAAAGAGATTGATTTTAATCCGGTATTCTTATACGAAAAAGGTGCATTAATCATCGATGCCAAGGTAGTACTTGCCGGGCATTAGGAGTATTTAAAGTAGGTTTTGGGAATTGTTCTCCAAAGCCTATTTTTTTGTGCTATAATATATACAGTATATACACAGGAGGTTTTAGGGGTGAACGTGCGCAAAACCTTTAAGGTGGGCAACAGTTTGGTAGTTTCCATTCCCCAGGAGTACGTTAAAAGCCTGGGGATTAAAGAAGGAGATCCGCTGATTATTGAACCATGGGAACATGGTTTTATCGTTAAAACCTTTGGGGCTGTTGGAAAGGAAAGCAAGATACCTTCCGGAAAGAGTCCGGTAGAGAGATTACTGGAAAAATACGGGTTTGTGGTGGAGGAGTTTTCTTCATGATGAATTTAAAAGAATGCTTGAATGCTTATTACCGCTATTACGGGGAAGAAAAGTTGATGGCGGTAAATGTGGATGCTTTAGATAAAGCTTTAGCGGAGCCTTACGCCAAAACGTTTATTGGAGGAAGGGAAATTTATCCGGAAATGACCGATAAAGCTGCTGCTCTTTTTGAGGCAATTATCAGGCTTAAACCTTTTCCTGTGGGCAATCTTGCTTTTGCCTTTATCTTAACGGTACTATTTATCCATAAAAACGGCTGGCGGCTTAATGCGTCGGACGATGAAGTCAGGCAGTTTTTAAAGAATTTTTCGGAAGGAGTCCGAAGTTCTGTAGATGTGAAAGGCTGGTTTTTAAAGCGAATGGAGCAAGTGAGGGATTAAAGTTGACATTATGGGAAAAAGTCCAAAATTTACCCGACAGTCCCGGAATTTATCTTTATAAAGACGAAAAGGGCGAGGTTATTTACGTTGGCAAGGCTAAAAACCTGAAAAATCGGGTGCGTTCGTACTTTCAACCTCCGGAAAAACTTTTGCCTAAAACCCGGGTAATGATAGAAAAAGCAAGGGACATCGAAGTGATTATTACTTCTACGGAAGTAGAAGCTTTAATTTTAGAACAAAACCTCATAAAAAGATACCGGCCCCGGTATAATATTTTGCTGAAAGACGATAAGTCTTATCCTTACCTGAAAATTACCGGCGAAGAGTTTCCCCGGCTTTTAATTACCCGCAGGGTAGTTAATGACGGAGGACGCTACTTTGGTCCGTACCCCGATGCGGGAGCGTTAAACGAAACGTACAAGCTTTTACGGTCAATATTTAAATTTCGCACCTGTACCCCAACGATTTTTGCCCAGAAGAAGCGTCCCTGCTTAAACTTTCATATAAAAAAATGTTCCGCCCCCTGTGCCGGGGAAATTAGCCGGGAAGAATATTTTAAAGAAATCGAAATGGTAATAGATTTTTTGGAAGGCAGGGGCGAAAATTTAATTAAAAAATTAAAAAAAGAAATGGCCATAGCTTCTGATAATCTCGAATTTGAACGAGCGGCAAAATTAAGGGACCAGATCTTAGCTTTGGAAAAAATTTTGGCGAAACAAAAAATTTCCCGTGGCCAGAGAAATGCCGATGTAGTGGTTGTTGCTAACAGGGAAAACCTGGGGGTAGGATTGATTTTTGTTATTCGCCAGGGGAATTTATTAGGGCAGAAAGTTTATACCTTTACTGGCGAGATGGAAACCGGGGAGCTTTTAAATCAAGTTTTAGTAACCCACTATGAAGAGGCCAAAGAAGTTCCTGTTGAAATTATCCTGTCAACCAGGGAAAATTTAGATGAAGAATTTCTCAATTCCTGGTTTGAACTTAAATTTGGGAAAAAGCCCAAATTTACCGTCCCGAAGCGGGGAGAAAAATTTGAACTTTTAAAAATGGCTTTAGAAAATGTAAACTTTACTCTGGATGAAAAAATTAAATTAAATGAAAAGAAACAATTGTTAAACGAAAAGGCTTTAATGGACTTAAAAGAAGCCTTAAACCTTCCGGCGGTTCCAAGAAGAATTGAAGGATACGACATCTCCCACCTGGCTGGAACGGGAACGGTAGCATCAATGGTGGTATTTATTGACGGTGAGCCGGTAAAGGGAAAATACCGGCGTTTTGCCATCCGCAGTGCGGCCAATGATGACTATACTGCGATGTTTGAAGCGGTTTTGCGGCGCTTTAAAAAGTACCTTGCTTTACAGGAAGAGGGAGGAGCCGATGGCTCTTTTGAGGAACTGCCGGATTTAGTGTTGATCGATGGCGGAAAAGGACAGTTGAACGCGGCTATGGATGCTTTAAAAGAAACTAATCTTCTGGGAAAGTTTACGGTAATTGCCCTTGCCAAGGAGCAGGAGGAAATTTTTCTTCCCGGGAAAAAGGACTCTCTTTTATTGACACAGGACCGGGAAGGTTTAAAATTGTTACAAAGGGTAAGAGATGAGGCCCACCGTTTTGCCAGAGGTTACCAGGAAAAAAAGCGGGTTAAAACCCTTGCTTCTCTTTTAGAGCAAGTAGAAGGAATTGGTCCCAAAAGGCGAAAACAACTTCTTAATAAATTTGGCAGCATTAAAAACCTTAGAGAAGCAACGGTTGAAGAGATTACAGCTGTTCCCGGAATTACCCGGGAAATAGCAGAAAGATTAAAAGAGCTTTTGGAAATGGAGTGATTTTTTGCGGTACCGATTATTAGCTGTGGACCTGGATGATACTTTTTTAAACAAGGAATTGCAGGTTTCGCCCCGGGTACAACAAGCGGTGATAGAGGCTTTAAAGAAAGGGATTATCGTGACCCTGGCTACCGGACGAATGTACCGTTCGGCCAAAAAATATGCTTTTTCTTTTTTAGGAGACATTCCTCTGATCACCTATAACGGGGCATTGATTAAATATTCCCGGTCGGAACGGGAAATATACCACCAGCCGGTGCCCGGGGAGCTGGCTCTTACTATTTACCGCAGGGTAAAAGGACATTTTCACCTTAATGTTTACCAGGACGATGAACTTTTTGTCGAGGAAGATAATCAATATATCAGAGATTACAGCAAGATTGCGGGCGTTCCTTTTCGGGTAGTAAACAATATAGAGGAACTTTTAGGGAAAAAAGCTCCTACTAAACTTTTAGCTATTGGGGATCCAGAAGAATTAGACCAGCTCTGGGAAGAAACTAACGGTGAGTTTCGGGGAGTTCTTCACATTACCAAATCGAAACCCCATTATTTAGAGTTTTTAGCTGCCGGCGTTAATAAAGGAGAGGCTCTAAAAATCTTAGCTCAACATTTAAGGATTTCATTAAAGGAAACGGTGGCGGTTGGAGATAGTTATAACGACCTGGAAATGTTAGAGGCGGCCGGTTTGGGAGTTGCCATGGGCAACGCTCTACCGGAGGTTAAACGCCGGGCTGACTTGGTGGTACCGGCTAATGATGAGGATGGAATTGCTTATTTAATAAATGAAATTATTTTAAAAAATTAAAAGAAGGGAGAGGTTTTTATGGACTTAAAAGAAATTAGGGCAACAGCCAGAGAAAAGCTCAAAGGATTTTGCCGGGTTTGCCCGGTGTGTGACGGTCGGGCATGCGCCGGAGAAGTACCGGGAATGGGAGGAGTAGGTACCGGAAAAGCTTTTCAGGAAAATTTACGGGCTCTTTCCCGGTATAAGTTAAATTTAAGAACGATTCACGGAGTAAAAGAACCGGATTTAAGCTTTGAACTTTTTTGGGTTAGGGTAAGCATGCCGGTTTTTGCTGCTCCGATTACCGGAACCACTTACAACATGGGCGGAGCGTTAACCGAAGAAGAGTATACTTTAGCGGTGGCCGAAGGTAGCCTTTTAGCTGGGACCTTAGCTTTTACCGGAGATGGAGCCGATCCCACCATGTACGGTTCGGGGTTAAAAGCGATTAAAAAAGTGGAGGGTAAAGGTATTCCCATTATTAAACCAAGAGCGCAAGAGGAGATAATTAAAAGGATTAGAGAAGCGGAAGAAACGGGAGCTATTGCTGTAGGGGTGGATATTGATGGAGCCGGATTACTAACGATGGCTTTAAAGGGACAGCCGGTCAGTCCGAAAACCCTGGAAGAAGTAATGGAAATTGTTAATTCCACCAGGCTTCCGTTTATTTTAAAGGGTATCATGACCCCTGATGAGGCCGAATTAGCGGTTCAGGCCGGGGCGAAAGCCATTGTGGTTTCCAACCACGGAGGAAGGGTGCTGGATGAAACTCCCGGGGCTGCCGATGTCCTGCCGGAAATTGCTGCCAGAGTAAAAGGGAAAATCACCATCCTGGCCGATGGAGGAGTAAGATCCGGTGTCGATGTTTTAAAACTTTTGGCGCTGGGAGCGGATGGAGTATTAATAGGGCGGCCGATAATTGTGGCAGCTTTTGGCGGTGGTGCCGAAGGAGTTAAAATTTACCTTGAGAAAATTAAAAAGGAACTAAGGGAAGCGATGCTTTTAACCGGAGTTGCGCGGGTGACCGAAGTCCCGGGAACAATTATCCGGAAGGAGCAGTAAGATGGGAAATTATGTTGTGGGGATAGACCTGGGAGGTACGAAAATTTATACTGCCTTGGCTAACTTAAATGGTGAAATAGTGGCGGAAGAAATTGAGCCGACTACCAAAGACGAAACAAAACTTTTACACCAGCTTGGGAATATGGTTAAAGGAGTTATTGCCAAAAGCGCAGTACCGAAGGAAAAAGTGCTGGGAATCGGGATTGGGGCGCCGGGAACGGTGGACCACCGTACCGGCACGCTTATTACCGCTCCCAATCTTCCCTGGCAAAATTACCCGCTTAAAATAAATTTGCAAGCGTTGCTCCGTTTACCGGTGGAAGTTGATAACGATGCCAATTTAGCAGCTTTGGGTGAGTACAGGTACGGTGCTGGCCGGGGCCATAAAGACCTGGTTTATGTCACCGTAAGTACCGGGATTGGTGCGGGTATAATAATAGATGGACAGCTCTATCGGGGAAGCTCCGGCAGTGCCGGTGAGTTAGGCCATACCATTGTTGAACCGGCAGGTCCCCGGTGCAATTGTGGCCGACGGGGCTGTTTGGAAGTAATGGCCTCGGGTACGGCAATAGGAGAAAGGGCACGGCAATTGGTGGCCGAGGGTTTTGGCCAGGAAATTTTAAAATTGGCTCAGGGGAATATTGAGGCTATCAACGCTAAAACGGTGGGGGAAGCGTTTTTAGCGGGCGACCCGGAAGCAAAAGGAATATTAAACGAAGCGGCTTTTTATCTGGGGATAGGTCTGGCCAATGTAGTGAACCTCTTAAACCCATCTCTAATCGTCCTTGGAGGCGGGGTTATAAATATTGGCGAACCCTTTTTAGAGTTAATTCGAGAAGAGCTGGCAGAGAAGGCTTTACCCCAGCCCTATAAAGATTTAACGGTAAAAAAAGCTGTTTTAGGGAGTAAAACCGGAGTCATGGGAGCGATAGCTTTAGCCTTGGAGCGGTTTTCTTAAAGGATGGGATCGAATGTTTTCCGGTGATTTTCATACCCATACCCGCTATAGCGATGGCCGGGGAAGTTTACGGGAAAATGTCTGGGCAGCTTTAAAGAAAGGTTTACTTTTTTACGGAGTTTCCGACCACGGTCCGGCCAATATTGGTACCGGAGTACGGCAGGAAAAGGTCTATTTAACCATCAAAGAAGAAGCGCGGAATTTAGAAAAAGAATTTTCCAAAATTAAAATACTGGTGGGGGCGGAAGCAAATGTTATTTCATTAGAGGGGGATATTGATATCAGCAGGGAAATTGTTTCCGCCCTTGACTTTTTAATTATTGGTCTTCACCCGTATGTTTTACCCAAAACTTTAAAAGATGGCTTTTTGTTTGTCCTTCCTAACCTGTTAGGCCGGCTTTTTTCCGGTATAAAAAAGTATCTTGTCCGGGTAAATACCCGGGCGTTAATCCGGGCAATAGAAAAATACCGCCCCCTGGTAATAAGTCACCCTAACCTTTTTCTACCCGTGGATTTAGAGGAACTGGCGCAGGTTTGTGCTAAATACGGGGTGGCGTTGGAAATAAATACCGGACATAACTATCCCAAGGATGAGATAGTTCTGGCAGCTTTAAAAACGGGAGCAAAACTGATGGTTAATAGTGACGCCCACTATCCCCAAACGGTGGGCGAACTAAAAAGCGGGGAAGAGCTTTTAAAGCGGTATAATTTTCCTCTTGCGCAAGTGTTGAACGGTAAAAATGGTTTGAATTAAATTAAACGGTGGGTGGAATAATGCGCTTTTTAATTGTAACGGGACTATCCGGAGCTGGTAAAACGCAGGCAATGCGGGCTTTAGAAGATCTTGGCTATTTTTGCGTGGATAACTTGCCTCCGGTTTTGATGCCCAAGTTTGCGGAACTGGTAGCTCATGCAGAAAATAAAATAGAGAAGGTAGCTCTGGTGGTGGATGTCCGGGGGCAGAAGTTTTTTCAGGACTTAGACTGGGCTTTAGGAGAGTTAACGAAGCTTGGAATCAAGTATGAGATCTTATTTTTAGAAGCCCGGGACGAAGTATTATTAAAACGGTTTAAAGCTAATCGCCGGGGGCATCCGCTGGGAGTACGGGGCAGTCAAATTTTAGATAACATCAAAAAGGAAAGAAAATTTTTAGAGAATTTACGGGCAAGAGCCGATAAAGTAATAGATACTTCCGATTTGCAGCCGGCAGATTTACGAAACGAGATTTTAAACTATTACGGAGAAGAGCAAAAGCGCAGCAAAATTTCCATAAATATCGTAACCTTTGGTTACAAGTACGGTCTACCCTTAGATGCCGACCTTATTATGGATGTTCGTTTTTTGCCCAATCCTTTTTACGTAAAGGAACTAAGACCCCTTTCCGGAAGCGATAAGCCGGTTTATGATTACGTTTTTAATTATGAGGTTACCAAAAAATTTACCGAAAAATTTTTGGATCTTATTGAATTTTTAATGCCCTTTTACCAAAAAGAAGGAAAAAGCAATCTTGTTATTGCCATTGGTTGTACCGGTGGCCGGCACCGGTCGGTAGCTATTGCTAATTTTCTGGCCAGGACTTTAGAAGAAAAAAATTACGAAGTGTACCTGCGGCACCGGGATCTGGAAAAACACCGGGAGGAATAAGGTAAAATGAAAAAATATTTATTATGGTTGTACCCCGGTTTAAAAATTAAGAGGTACATTCTGCTTATTATTGCGGGAATACTATCCTTTGCCTGGGGTTTTCACCTTTTAATAGTTGAAAACCTAAGGCTTTATTTGTTGATTGTTTTATGTATAAGTATTTTTTTAATTGCATATGGTTTTAAAAAGCTCTTAAATTCCGTTTTAAAGAGTTTGTATCCGGACGAACGGGGAAATGTCATTGAAGAACTTTATCTTAGAAAAAAGCTTTTAAGGGGCCCCAAAATTGCGGTTATTGGTGGTGGAACCGGACTTGCCACCTTACTTCGGGGATTAAAACATTACACAAGTAACATTACCGCTATTGTAACGGTAGCCGATGACGGAGGAAGCTCTGGCCGACTCCGGGAAGAAATGGGTATGCTGCCACCGGGGGATTTAAGAAACTGTTTGGTGGCTCTGGCGGATAAAGAAAGTCTCATGGAAAGTTTATTGCAGTTTCGTTTTACCGAAGGTGATTTGGCCGGTCACAGCATGGGAAATTTGCTTTTAGCTGCCCTCTGGAAAATTAACGGAAATTTTTCCCAGGCGGTTTTTTCCCTGGGACAGATCTTAAAAGTAAGGGGTGTTGTTTACCCCTCGACGGAAGATAAGGTGGTTTTGCGGGGTATTCTTGTAAACGGCGATGAAGTGGTGGGAGAGAGCCGTTTTCGGGAAGTAGCGGTGCCGATTAAAAGGGTTTATCTCCATCCACCGGGAGCTAAGACTTTGCCAGAAGTGGAGAAAGCGTTACTGGAAGCGGATTTGATAATTTTAGGACCGGGTAGCCTTTTTACCAGCATTATCCCGAACTTGCTGGTAAAAGGGGTGGTGGAGAGCATCAGGAAAAGCCGGGCGCCGGTTCTTTATGTTATGAATATAATGACCGAAAAGGGAGAAACCGCTGGCTTTGCAGCGCACGACCACTTGCAGGCTATTATAGAGCACGCGGGACCGATTGTGGATTATGTTTTGGTAAATAACGAAAGCTTTGCCGAACAATTGTTAGCTAAATATCAGCGGGAAGGACAGCAGCCGGTGGCGGTAAACGAAAAGCTTTTAAAAAAGCTTGGTGTTAAAAAGGTGATAAAAGCACCGTTATTAGACCAGAAGCAGTATTTACGCCATGATTCGGAGAAACTGGCCCGGGTAATTATAAATTTTTACCGGAAGGAAATTGCGGAAAAAATTTAAGCAAATGGGGGAAAAAAGATGAAGCGGATATTACTTGCCTTTTTACTGGCGTTAATTGCTGTGGCAAGTATTGTTACCGTCGGATGGCTTTCTTTTCCCAGGGAAGCCTTTGCCGATTACCGGGAGCGAGGGGTACCGATTTTAATGTATCATAAGGTAAACCCCGACCCTAAAACCGGCGGCCTTGGGCTTAGAGTTTTGCCCCGGGAGTTTGACTGGCAGATGCACTATTTAAAGGAGCATGGTTTTCACACGGTATCTTTGGATGAAGCGGTGGATTATCTTGAATTCGGTAAGCCCTTACCGGAAAAACCAATTGTGATAACTTTTGATGATGGTTACCGGGATAATTACGTTTATGCCTTTCCCATTTTAAAAAAATACGGGTTTCGGGCTACAATTTTTATAATTACCGGAATTGTTGGGAAAACTAACGAGTGGGATGAGCGGGAAGGAAAGCCTACCAATTACATGTTAACCTGGAAACAGATAGATGAAATGGCCAATTACGGGATTGAATTTGGCGCTCATACCGTTAACCATCCACGGCTAACAAAAGTACCGCTGGAAGTAGCGGAAAAGGAAATTTTTAATTCCAAAAAAATGTTAGAAGCGCATTTTAAGCGCCCGGTAAAATATTTTTGTTATCCCTATGGTCTTTACAATGACCAAATTGTAGAAATTGTAAAAAAAGCCGGTTTTCGAGCTGCCACTACTACCCAGTTGGGAATTAATGCCCGGGGTTGTGATTTGTACCGCTTAAAACGCTTACGGGTTACCGGCCACATGAGTCGGAGGCAATTTGTGGAGCAGTTAGAAAAATATTTAAGGGAAATGACGTAGAAAAGGGAGCATAAAAAATTTTTACCGGGTTATGTTAAAGATACAATCCTTCCTTTATTCCCGGGGCGCTCCGGAAGTACCACTCCTGGCCGGTCAGGTGGTTGTATGGTATAATTTTTTTGAGGTGGTAACATGTCTTTTGCCCGGGAAACGAAAGAAGAGCTGGCCCACATTATCCCCCAGAAAAGCTGCTGCCAGCGGGCGGAACTGGGAGCATACATCAAGATGCTGGGGGATTTGGGTATTTCCAATAAAAAGTTAAAACTTTCCCTTAAAACCCCCCTTTCTTTTTTGGCGCGAAAAATTTTAATTCTTCTAAAAAATAATGGTTTTAAAACTAAAACCCTGGTGCAGGACCACGGGAGACTTTCCCAAAAAAATTTTTATTATATTGAAGTTGAAGAACATGTTGACGAACTTCTTAAAGAGTATGGCTTTATAGATGAAAAAGGGAATTTATCTAACCGAATTAACGAAAATTATATAAAAAACGATTGTTGCCGGCGAAGTTTTCTAAGGGGCGTTTTTTTAGCCGGTGGCTCTTTAAACGATCCGGCAGGAGACTATCATTTGGAATTAAACCTGCCCGATGAGGCTTTTGCCCGGCAGGTTTCAAAGGTTTTGCAAAAGTACCATTTCACTTTTCGGCTCTTAAAACGGAAAACTGCTCCTTTTTTATATTTAAAGGATGCGGAACAGATTTTATCCTTTTTAAGTTTGATAGGGGCTCACCAGTCGCTTTTAAAATTTGAAAACGTTCGGGTGGTGAAAGAAGTTAGAAACCAGGTAAACCGCCTGGTTAACTGCGAAACGGCCAATATCAAAAAAGCGGTAAAAACGGCGGTAAAGCAAATTAAAGATATTGAATATATAGCGGAAAAAATAGGCCTTGATAACTTAGAACCGGCTTTAAAGGAAATTGCTCTTTTAAGACTGGACAATCCGGATTTAAGTTTAAAAGAACTGGGTAGTCTTTTAAACCCTCCCCTGACTAAATCCGGAGTTAATCACCGCTTTCGCAAATTAGAACTTATAGCTGAAAAAATAAGAAACGGGGCGCTTGGGTAATGGATTTAGAAGGGCTTGATCGGGAACTTAGAGAAAAAACAATTTATGGAATTGAACTGGCCCGGGAAAGATTCAGGAAAAGGAAGGAACCGAACAATAACAAAGAAAGCTTTATTTTGTTTGCCGGCACCGGTGGCAATCCCGAAGCGGTTTTAACCCAGAACCCTTATACCGCGGGTTTTATTATTAAACTTGAACAATTTATAATGTGGGTTGATCCGGGACCGTCGGCAATAGTGCGGGCCCGGGAGTTAAACATCGATTTAGGTAGTATCTCTGCTGTTTATATCTCCCATGGCCATCAGGACCACTACGGTGGTGCGGAACCAATTATTGAAGGTATGTGCTGGGGAATGTTTGCCCGTAGAGGTTTTCTCCTGGCTCCCGGCAAGGTTTTAGATGACCGCATGATAAGTCCCTTTCATCAGGGAATTAATACCGGCTTTTATTCCGGGGGACCGGAAGTGGTGGTTTTAAAAGCGCTCACTCCAGTGGAGATGGGAAAAGTAACGGTAATACCGGTGGCTGCGTATCACGGGGAAGAAAATTACGGATTTATTTTAAAATACAAAAATTTGGCCATCGGTTATACCAGCGATACCAACTACATTTTAAGCTACCAGAGTTTAACGGGAATTAAAAAGGTAGAACGAATGGGGCCGGTTAACGATTTTCTTGAGATTGTGGATTATCGCGAAGATCTTAAAAAATTTTTTTCCGAAGTGGATATTTTGATTGCCAATGTAACCGCTCACAATTCCTGGATGCACCGGCACTTAACCACTTTAGGTCTTGCCCATCTTTTAAAGGACAGTAAAGTTAAATTAGCGGTGCTTACCCACTTTAACTACTGTTGTCTTTATCCCGAAGATTTGCGGGATAAGATGGCCCGGTATGTAAGGGAGAAATCCGGAATTAAAACTATTGCCGGTAAGGATGGTTTAAAACTTGAACTGAATCCGGAGGGAGTATGAGGAGGTTAAAGGAATATCCCAAGCCGGGACCGGAGAACTCGATGTACTACTGGCGCAGTTATGTAAGCTTTTTTAAAGTGGCTAAAAATTTTATATTTATCAGCATAGGCAGATATTTGCCATTTCTCGGATTAAAGCGGTGGCTTTACCGGTACGGTGTTGGTATGAAAATTGGTAAAAATGTGAGCCTTGGCTTAATGATGATGCCCGATGTGCTTTTTCCCGAATTAATTGAAATTGGGGACAACACCATTATTGGTTACAATGCTACGATTTTAACCCACGAGTTTCGTGTGGAGAGCTTTAAAACCGGGCCAGTTAAAATTGGCCGGGATGTTTTAATTGGTGCAAACGCTACAATTTTGGCGGGAGTGGAAATTGGGGATGGAGCAATGATTGGAGCGGGAGCGGTGGTGACGAAAGATATTCCTCCCGGGGTGTTAGCGGTGGGAGTGCCCGCCCGGGTGGTGAAAAAAATTGAGTAAAATTACCGGGGTAATCGCTGACTACTGGCAAAACCCCCGCAAAAAGCTTTATGTTTTTTTGCTGCTGCTGGTAAATTTATTTGGCAGTATCTGGGGATACCTCTGGTACCGGGGACAACTACTGAAAGAACCGCTTATTTTCTGGCCGTTAATCCCCGACAGTCCCGTGTCGACAACACTGTTAACTTTGGCCTTTTTTTTGATGCTTTTTGGACGGGAAATTACCGGTCTTACCCTCTGGGCGGGGATGATGTGTTTTAAATACGGCTTCTGGGCCTTGGGAATCTTAATGCAGTTTTGGTATCTTTCCGGAAGAATCGAGCCGGTTGAGGTAATGCTTTTTTTAAGTCACCTGGGTATGGTTGCGGAAAGTATCATTTACGTGAAGGGTCTACCGGTGACCAAAAAAGCCTATTTTTACAGTGTAATTTGGCTTATCCTGGAAGATGTTGTTGACTGGGGGTTTGGCTTACATCCCTATCTTTTCTTAGAGGAACAGTTTTCTTTTGCAGTTGTTTTAGCCGTAGTTTTAAGCGGTTTTATTTTGGTTTACTTTAAAAAGTTGGTTCATATAAATTAACAAGAAGGATAATCTTAAGCTTTGGGCGAATTATTTACATAAAGGTTTTCTCCTTAGGAGTGAATGACGAATGCCGATGGATTTTGGACTGAATTTAGAACAGACGCAAAAGCTTGTTTTAACGCCCGAGCTAAAACAGGCCATTACCATTTTACAATTGAATACTTTAGAATTGGTAAGTTTTATTGAACAGCAGGTGGAAACCAATCCGCTTTTAGAAATTGAAATTTGTGAAGATAAAGAGGAAAATGAATTGGGCGAAAATGAAGAATATCAGGAATTGCGGGAAATTGCTGAATATTTTGCTGACTCCAGTGATTTAGGGATGGGCTTGAGGCAAGAGGATGAAGAACGGAAAGGTTTTGAACCGGCAAGTTCCGAAAGCAGCCTGTGGGAACATCTTTATTTACAACTTCATTTATTGAATTTACCCCAGCTTGATAATAAAATCGGAGAGTTTATTATTGGCAATATTGACGAAAATGGCTATCTGACCTGTCCGGTGGAGGAAATTTCTGAAAGGCTGAAAGTGGAAGAAGAAGAAGTGGTACGGGTTTTAAAAATTATCCAAACCTTTGATCCTCCCGGAGTTGGCGCCCGGGGGCTTTTAGAATGTCTTTTAATTCAGGCGGAGCAAAAAAATATTTTAACTCCTTTGTTAAAAGAGATAATTTCCAGTTATTTACCTGATTTAGCCCAGAGCAAGTACTTGAAAGTGGCCAATCGTTTGGGAGTAACGGTAGAGGAAGTTTACCAGGCGATGGATATAATAAAGAGTTTAGACCCGAAGCCGGGGAGAAATTTTGCTACGCTAAAAGAAGTAAGGTACGTGGTACCGGATATCACTGTGGAAAAAGTGGAAAGTGAATATATAATCCTGGTTAACGACAGCCTTTTACCCCGTTTAAATATTAATAAAATTTACCAAAACATTTTAAAACAAAAGGATTACGATGAAAAAACGAAAAAATATGTGGAGAAAAAATTAAATCAAGCCCTCTGGCTTATCAAAAGTATCGAACAGAGGCGTTTTACCCTGTACCGGGTGGCTCGTTTCATTGTGGACTATCAACGGGAATTTTTAGAGTACGGTTTAAAATATTTAAAGCCGTTAACCCTAAAACAGGTGGCAAAGGCGTTGAATTTACACGAATCGACCATCTCCCGGGCCTGCGCCAATAAATATATGGCTACTCCCCGGGGGACTTTTGAAATGAAGTACTTCTTTGCTTCGGCGTTGGAAAGCGGTCAAGGAGGTTTTTCCTCTTCCACCAGTATCAAAGCGCAAATTAAAGAACTTATTGCCCGGGAAAATCCCCAGGAACCTTTGTCGGACCAAAAAATTGCCGATATTTTATCCCAGCGGGGTGTAAAAATATCCCGACGGACCGTTGCTAAATACCGGGAAGAAATGGGGATTTTAGCGGCAGCAAAACGGAGAAAAGTGTAGAAATTCCGGCGGGCGCAAGCCCGTCTTAGTACGGGGAATTTTTAGCGCCCAAGTTTGCCAAATGGTGGCTACCGGACTACTTCGTTTTTGTTGACCAAATTCCCAAAACTTCTACCGGAAAGATTGCCAAAGTGCAGTTAAGAGAAATGTTTAAAGACTGGAAGCCGGAAAAAAATTAAGTTTAAAAGGCGGTGCAACCCGCCTTTTCGTATGTTTAATATTCAAAAAATAAAAACATTTTGGAAGGATAGCTGGGATTACTTTAAAACTTGACTACCTTAGAAATATCGTTTTATAATACAAGAGAAGCATAGTTATTTTTTTCTAATTTAATTTAATATAAAGGAGGAATTGGGATGCCTGTAAAAGTAGGGATTAATGGTTTTGGCCGGATTGGCCGGAATATGTTTCGGGCAGCCTTAAACAATCCGGAAATTGAAATTGTTGCGGTAAATGACTTAACCGATGCCGCGACGCTGGCCCACCTCTTGAAATACGACTCGGTCCACGGGATTTTTGCTGCTGACGTGGAGGCTAAAGATGATGCTATCGTGGTAAATGGTAAAGAAGTTAAAGTTTATGCGGAAAAAGACCCGGCTAACTTACCCTGGAAGGAGTTGGGGGTAGAAATTGTTATTGAATCTACCGGAAAGTTTACGAAAAAAGCTGATGCGGTAAAACACCTGGAAGCTGGAGCTAAAAAAGTAATCATTTCTGCGCCTGCTACCGATGAAGATATTACTATCGTTATGGGAGTAAATGAGGATAAGTACGATCCGGCGAACCACCATGTAATTTCCAATGCTTCCTGTACAACTAACTGCCTGGCGCCGGTGGCCAAAGTTCTGCACGAAAAGTTTGGGATTGTTAAAGGCTTGATGACTACCGTCCACTCTTACACTAACGACCAGCGGATTTTAGACCTTCCTCACAAAGATTTACGTCGGGCTCGGGCTGCAGCTACTTCCATAATTCCCACCACAACCGGAGCGGCAAAAGCGGTGGCCTTAGTTCTTCCCGAATTAAAAGGAAAATTAAATGGCTTTGCCATGCGGGTACCTACACCCAATGTTTCGGTAGTTGACTTAGTGGTGGAGTTAGAAAAACCCGCAACCAAGGAAGAAATTAACGCTGCTTTAAAAGAAGCTGCCGAAGGAGAATTAAAGGGCATCCTTGGTTATACCGAGCTACCCTTGGTTTCGGTGGACTTTAACGGTAATCCTTTGAGCTCTATTGTTGATGGACTTTCTACCATGGTAATTGAAGGCAATATGGCCAAAGTTATTGCCTGGTACGATAATGAATGGGGTTATTCCAACCGTCTGGTGGACTTAGCGACTTACATTGCCAAAAAAGGTTTATAATAGTGGGGGCCAAGTCCCCCGTTTCCCATTTTAAGAAGGGAAGGGGAGTGTTATGAACAAAAAGTCTATAAGAGATGTGGAGGTAAAAGGCAAAAAAGTTTTTGTGCGGGTTGATTTTAACGTACCTTTAAATGAAAACCGGGAGATAACCGATGATACTCGCATCCGGGCAGCCCTTCCTACCATCCAGTACTTGAGAGAACAAGGGGCTAAACTTATCGTCGCCTCTCACCTGGGCCGACCCAAGGGCCAGTTTAACGAAAAATACAGCTTAAAGCCGGTGGCTAAAAGATTGGCCGAGCTTCTTGGTATAGAGGTTAAAATGGCTCCCGATGTAGTGGGGCCTGAGGTGGAAAAAATGGCCGGGGAATTACGGCCGGGAGAAGTACTTCTTTTAGAAAACGTACGCTTTTATCCCGAAGAAGAAAAAAATGATCCGGAATTTGCCCGAAAACTGGCGCGGCTTGCCGAAATTTTTGTCAACGATGCCTTTGGGGCTGCTCACCGGGCTCATGCTTCTACCGCCGGTATAGCATCGTATTTACCGGCTGTAGCCGGATTTTTAATGGAAAAAGAAATTAACTTCCTTTCCCGGGCATTAAATAACCCGGAACGGCCCTTTGTGGCTATTATTGGTGGAGCAAAGGTTTCCGATAAAATCGGGGTGATTGAAAATCTTCTCGGCAAAGTTGACGCTCTTTTAATTGGCGGTGGCATGGCCAACACCTTTTTAAAAGCAATGGGCTATGAAACCGGAAAATCTTTGGTGGAAGAGGATAAAGTAAATTTAGCCGGGGAGTTAATGAATAAAGCAAAAGAAGTAGGAGTTAAACTTTTACTGCCGAGTGACGTGGTGGTGGCTCCCAGGATTGAAGCGGGCGTACCCAGCAAAATTGTAGCGGTAGACAGCATTCCAGCTGAAGAAATGGCTTTGGATATTGGCGAAAAGACCGCAAAGCTTTTCCGGGAAGAGATTTTAAAAGCTAAGACCGTTGTCTGGAACGGGCCGATGGGGGTTTTTGAAGTGGAACCCTTTGACCGGGGTACTGTTGCGGTAGCCGAAGCGGTAGCCGAAAGCGGCGCTCTTTCCGTGGTCGGCGGTGGAGACTCGGTTGCGGCGGTAGAAAAGGCCGGAGTTGCGGACAAAATAACCCATATTTCCACCGGCGGGGGAGCATCCCTGGAATTTTTAGAAGGGAAAAAACTTCCCGGAGTCGAAGTTTTAAACGATAAGTAATTACGGGGGGCGGGGTATGAGAAAACCTTTTATTGCTGGCAACTGGAAAATGTATAAAACCCCTGTCGAGGCGGCCGGATTTGTCCGTGAGCTCATCGATAGCTTAAAAGATGTTAACGGTGTGGACGTAGCGGTCTGTCCGCCTTTTCCTGCCCTGTGGCCGGTTAAGGAAGCATTAGAGGGGAGCAATATTGCTCTGGGAGCCCAGAACATGCATTTTGAAAAGGAAGGGGCTTTTACCGGTGAAGTATCTCCGGCCATGCTTCAAGATATAGGGGTTAAGTACGTAATCTTGGGACACTCCGAGCGGAGAGCTTACTTTGGGGAAACGGACGAACTTATTAACCAGAAAATAAAGGCAGCTTTTACCTGGGGACTAAATCCTATCTTTTGCGTTGGCGAAACTTTGGAAGAGCGGGAACGGGGAATTACCAAGGCAGTAGTGGAAATTCAGGTGTTAAAGGGCCTGGCTGGAGTTACGGCAGAGCAGGCCGAAAACCTGACCATTGCTTACGAGCCGGTATGGGCAATTGGTACCGGAAAAACCGCAACTCCCGATGATGCTCAGGAAGTGTGCCGGTTTATCCGGGAACTTTTGGTAAAGCTTTTCGGGCGGGAGATAGCGGATAAAGTTCGCATTCAGTACGGCGGTAGTGTTAAGCCGGAAAATATTAAAGAGCTTATTGCCAAACCGGATATCGACGGTGCCTTAGTAGGCGGTGCCAGCTTAAAAGTAGAAAGCTTTACCGCAATAGTTAAAGGCAGTATTTAAGGAGACAGCAACAGTTAAGCCAAACAATGCAGAATAGTGCAATAATACTTACTCGGCAAGGGATAAAGTTTAATTGTACAAAATCGTAAATGTGGTGAAAGCCGTGAAGCAAGTCATCACAATTCAGGCACGGTTATTTCCAAAGGCAGAGGAGAACGAGGTAGTAGATAACTTAATGCGAAAGTGGAACTCCTGCAAGAGATATGCCTATAACCGCCTGCTTGAAGGAAAAGCCCGAAAAGAACTCAAGAAAGAACTGCAAAGCCTCTTTGGATTGAATTCCAGATATGTAGACGACGCTATTCTTGAAGCTAACGAAATTTT
>NZ_KE386559.1:6140-24459 GCF_000427565.1 Carboxydothermus ferrireducens DSM 11255 | reverse complement strand
TGAAAAAATTGAAGTTGCTGTTAAACCCTTGTTTTAATCGAACCATTCTGGGATTGAAACAAACGTCCCGAGCGCTCAAGTTTATTAAGGCTTCTAAGTTTTAATCGAACCATTCTGGGATTGAAACTGAATTACCAAAGAGAGGATGGAAGCTAAAGAGTTTGTTTTAATCGAACCATTCTGGGATTGAAACTTGGCGTTGGTTGAGTAGTCGGTATGGTCAGTTTAGTTTTAATCGAACCATTCTGGGATTGAAACTCATATGCCTCATGGTCAATATTTACCGCCCAATACTTGTTTTAATCGAACCATTCTGGGATTGAAACATCCGATTGTACCCCAATCTAAAACTTTTACAAAAAGTTTTAATCGAACCATTCTGGGATTGAAACTAGGGGGAGTATAAAAATGCTGGATGAGGTGGAAAGTTTTAATCGAACCATTCTGGGATTGAAACATAAATCAACAATAACACTCGAAAATGTGGAAATAGTTTTAATCGAACCATTCTGGGATTGAAACCAGACACCCCTAAAATAGTAGGATATCTTCCAGAAGTTTTAATCGAACCATTCTGGGATTGAAACTGCCACAGCGTGAACAAAACCTACCGCCAGAAATGGTTTTAATCGAACCATTCTGGGATTGAAACCACGTCAGCATAAAATTCTTTGGTTTTGCCACTTAAGTTTTAATCGAACCATTCTGGGATTGAAACACGATTACTTCCGGCTTGGAAGAGCCAGCGATGTCCACGGTTTTAATCGAACCATTCTGGGATTGAAACCATCGAAGAAGTCGGCTTCGGTAGTGCCGTCCTCTTTGTTTTAATCGAACCATTCTGGGATTGAAACATCAATAAAAAAGCCCATACTCCTACCCTTGAGTAGGGGTTTTAATCGAACCATTCTGGGATTGAAACAACAATAAAGGGGACCAGTCTCCTCTTAGGCCCACTGTTTTAATCGAACCAATCTGGGATTGAAACCAACCAGGAACATCAGGACCCCATGATAACGCAGGTTTTAATCGAACCATTCTGGGGTGTAGTAAATAAAAAACATAGGAGGAGTTAGCAAAGCAAGTGATTATCTAAAGGACAAAGAAAAAGCTGGAAAACTTTTGGAAGATGTTATGAAAAAAGCAAAAAACCAGGGCCCTATTGGAGAAATATGGGACAAGTTAACTTCAATGATTGGCTTGTTTAAAGATTGGATAAATGGAAATTACAATGATGTTTCAACAGCAACGATTTTAGCAATAATCATCGGACTTATATATTTTGTCTCTCCGGTTGATACTTTGCTAGATTTTATACCTTTAGCAGGCTATGTAGATGATGCTTTTGTCTTAGGTTTAATTTTTAATCAGGTAAAATCTGAAATTGAAAAATATCAAGCATGGAAAAATAAAAACTAAATTCTTAGGAACTAAGTTGACTCAGAAGGGTTTTCCTTTTGAGTCTTTTTTTATTGGAAAAAATTTTTTTTGGGGTGGTGATTAAAATTAAGAAAAAGTTCTGAGGAGGATGAGATTATGACAAATCAATTTTTTGAAGAAACCCTGAATAATATAGGTGAAAAAGATATTGCGCAAGTAGCCAAAAATGCGGAGGGAATTTTAGATGACTTTAAAAAAATCGGAGCTTTAAAAAAAGTTTATTCTAATTTAAAAACAATGGTTAGTTTAATTAAAGATTTCTACCATGGCAATTACCGGGATATTTCTCCGAAAACAATTTTTTTAATTACTGCAGCGATAATTTATGTAATATCTCCAGCGGATTTTATTCCTGATATATTTCCTCTAATTGGTTTTACTGATGATGCTACAGTAGTAACGATAATTGCAAGAGCAATTAAGTATGAACTGGATAAATATCGGATCTGGCAAGAGTTATAGATAAATTATAAGAGGTGTTAATAAAAAAAGGAAAAATAATAATTGTAGAGAATATTTATAATTGCATTATTATCCCAATTTTTGACGAAAGGAGGGGGAAAATGATTGAAAATATCTACTGGGCGGGGCTTTTGCACGACATCGGGAAGTTCTGGCAGCGGGCAGAAAATAAACAAATAAAACACCAGGAACTATCAGGCACTTTTGTCCACCAGAACTTTGCCAGCGAAGAGCTGGTGGCCCTGGTTGCAAACCACCATGACCCTGAAACAAAAGATGATTACATCTTAGCAATTGCCGATAAACTATCTGCCGGAGAACGGGAGGACCAGCTCCCTGGAGGAAATGTTGCCAATGAACCGCTGATTTCGCTGTTTTCCCGCATAAAATTAAGCCGGGGAGCGGAAGGGGAACAGTACATTCCTTTAAAGCTCTATGAACCCGATGAACCACCTTTTCCAGTTGCCGATAAAAGAAAAGCAACGCTAAATGGTAGCGGCTATAAACAGCTCTGGGATAGTTTTAACCAGGAATTTTCAAAAGTTAAAAATAATCTAAATGCGACATTGTATCTTCTCCAAAAATACTTAACCCTTATTCCTTCTGCGGCTTATTACTCCCGTGCCACCATCTCCCTTTATGACCATGCCAGAACTACTGCTGCTATTGCTGCTGCTCTCTATAAGGAAGATGTACCCGAACCGACTTTGCAAAAAATCCACCAGCTTTTAAAAAGCCGCAACTACCAGGCTCCTGAATTACAAAAGCCCTATTTTTTACTGGTAGGGGGCGATATCGCCGGGATTCAAGACTTCTTATACGATATTCCCATGGATAATGCTGCTAAAAACCTCCGGGGCCGCTCTTTTTTAGTAGGCTATTTAAACCGGCTGATAGCTCTCTATCTGGTTGAAGAGTTAGGCCTTTTAGAACCAAGCATTCTTCTGATTGGCGGGGGCCGCTTTACATTACTCCTTCCTTATTCTGATTTAGAAAAACTTCAGGAATTAAAAGGGCGAGTTGAGAAAATAATTTATCAGGCTTTTAATGGTAAACTTAAGTTGATCCTGGGAAGTATTCCGCTTACGATAAACGACCTGGCTGAAGGGAATATCACTAAACGATGGGAAGAATTGGGGCAGGTATTAAACAGGGAAAAAATGAAACCGTTTTTAAGTTTAATAAAAGAGACACCGGATTTAATATTTGGTCCTTTCGATACACCGGATAATATTTGTTCCATCTGTGGCAGGGAAGTAACTGGAGAAACAGGTCTTTGTTCTTTCTGTCAGAGTATTGTGGAAATGGGAGCTGAACTTCCCAGGGCTGAGATTTTACAGGAGAAAAAAGTAGTTGAAAAAAGCAGTATTAACGAAATAAGCAATATAAATGAACTTTTCCTGGCCCTTGGACGTCAGGTTAGATTTTCTGACAAACCTGAGCAGGATTATTTTAATTTACTTTTAAATAGTTATGATTTTGTAGTTAAGAATTGTCAGGGTTTTTATTTTGCACCTAAAACTGCTGCGCAAGAGTTTTCATTGCTGGCCCAAAAAAGCGAAGGACTAAATACCTGGGGAGTTCTTCGGGGAGACGTGGACAATCTTGGGAAGCTATTCCGGGAGGGATTTGCTGATAAGGTAACCATTACCTCAATAGCAGCCTTATCCCGGGCGATGGGCGAGTTTTTTGGCGTATACTTTAATGATTTGTTAAAAGAATTTGGGGATAAAGTTTATACCGTCTATGCGGGTGGTGATGATTTCTTTGTGGTTGGCAGCTGGTCGGTGCTGCCCGAGGTTGCCTGGAAACTTAGGCGTCAGTTTACCCTTTACTGTGCAGGTAACTATGACCTTACTTTTTCAGCGGCCATTAAGCTTGCTCCAAACTTTAAGCACCCTCTTTTTAAAGTTGCCGAGGAAGCGCGTGAGCTTTTAGAGGAAAAAGCCAAAACGGGGGGCAAAGATAAGATTGCCTTTTTAGATAAGGCTTATACCTGGGATGAGTTTAGCCGGTTAAAACAGTTAAAAGACCACATTAAGAAAGTAGTTCAAGGCGGAGGTTCCAGGGCAATTATCCAGCATCTATACGGTATAAAAAATCTTCTAAATGCTGACGAACGGGAGGCACCTTATCCCAAAGTATGGCGCCTGGTATATCAGTTAAGCCGTTACCGGGATAGTCTTAAGAAGGAGTTACAAACTTATTTCCGCGAAAAGATTATGGATGTGGTGGTATTTAATGCAACTGAAATCAATCCTTTAGCTTCACCGGCGGCACGGTGGGCAGAATTAGAACTAAGAGCAAGGGGGGATTAATGATGAATGGAAGAAATAATAGACCCAATCCTGGTAGACAGCAAAACCAGGAAAACCCTGTCCAGGAAGTACTGCAAGCAGTGGATAAGTTTTTAAATCCAACAGAAGACCCCAAAGGGGAACTATTAATTTCAAGTGCGGAGAAACTTGGTAGTTTTTTAGCCCGGGTGGCTAAAATGACTACTTCCCAGATTAGAAATCTTTATACGGAAGCAAAATCTATTAATTATAAAGATTCCGACGGTCCCTACCGGGTTAATTTACTCCGGGCCAAGTTTGCGTATATTGCTGGGCGGTACAGTCAGGTGAGAGATTTGCAAAAGATTGCCGATAAAGCTTTAGCCCGGATTGATAGCTATGAAAAATTTAAACGATTTATTGATTTCTTTGAAGCAGTAGTTGCCTATCACCGGGCTTATGGCGGTAAAGAATAGGAGGGATGAGGGATGGAAGAGTTAAAACTTTTAGGAAAAATTGTAATTAAAGGTAAAATCAAAGCTTTAACCGGACTTCATATTGGTGGAGCCCAGGGGAATACTGAAATTGGTGGGGTTGACAATAGCGTTATTAAAGATGAGGAAGGAAAACCGTATATTCCAGGATCAAGTTTAAAAGGAAAACTTCGGAGCTTACTGGAAAATCACGAAGGCTATTTAAGTGCAACCAAACTGGTATTACAGAAAAAAGGTGCTGAACCAATTCGCATCCATATTTGCAATGAACCGGAATGTCCGGTATGTATTATCTTTGGTAGAAACCACGGGAAATACACTCTTGCTGATAATCAGACTGAGCTGGTTATTTCCAACGCTACCCCCACGCGCCTCTATATTCGGGATGCCTGTCTTGATGAAGAAAGTATTAAAGACATTAAGCCCAATCTTGATTTGGAGTGGACCGAGGTTAAATTTGAAAACTCCATTGACCGGATTACTTCGGCGGCTAACCCCCGGCAAACCGAACGGGTACCGCGGGGAGCTGAGTTCTGCTTTGAGCTTGTCTATAACGTTTTGCGGGAAAAGGATAAAGAGCTGTTTTCGAAAGTCCTAACAGCTATGAAACTTTTAGAAGATGACTACCTTGGTGGTTCCGGCAGCCGGGGTTACGGAAAGATTATGTTTAAAGATTTAGCAGTTTACTGGAAGTCTCGCGAGGAATATGAGACAGGAAACTTTAGTGCTCAACCTATAGTAGTGGGGTCTTTAGATGAGCTTATGCAGAAGAATATTCCGCAATTGTTGAAGTAAAGGGGAGGAGCCCATGGCGTATCAGGTAGCGTTAATAAAGCCTAAAGGCCCCCTGAATTTAGGGAAAAAAGCAGGTGATTTAACCAGCAGTAAAGTATTGCCGGGAAGTGACCAGCTATTTTCGGCTCTCTTAAATGCTTTTTCCCTTTACTATGGGTACGGTGAAACGAAGGCCTTTTTAGAAGCTTTAGTGGAAAAGCCGGTTTTAAAACTTTCTACCCTCTTTCCAGCTCAGGTTATTGGGGAAAAAGTTTATTATTTAGTACCTAGGCCTTTGGCTTTGGATTTAACCCCTTTTTTTCCTGATGTAAAGACTGCAAAAAAAATCGAATATTTGCCGGTGGAGAGCTTGGTAAAACTTGCCCAGGGACAGGGACCGGGAGAAGGGTACGTAGTGCAGAAAGCATATTTGCCGGTTAAACAGGAGTACTGGTATCAAAGCCGGGAGATTCCCCGGGTAGCCTTAGACCGGCTTACTTACAGTTCCAACATTTATTACTGCACGGGTATAACCTTTGCGGAAAATATTTATCTTTATTTCCTCTATGATATTGACCCTCGGTGGGAAGTAAAGTTTAAGACTGCTTTAAGAGTTCTGGCGGATGAGGGACTGGGAGGAGAGAGAACCTACGGCTTTGGCCAGTTTTCCGTAGAGTTTCGGGATGACTTTTCCTGGACAATTCCGGGAGAAAATACTCTTTTACTTTCCAACTACTATCCTTCCCCTGGTGAACTTCCAGATCTTGCGGAAAAACTCAAGGCTTATAAATTAGAAGAGGCGGGAGGGTATCTTTTTAGCGGTTTTGATAGGGGGATAAAGAAAAAAGTGGTGCGATTTCTTGGTCCCGGGTCAGTTTTAGCTTATAAACCCGTGGGTGCTATAGTAGAAGTTACGCCAGGATCGTTTACCGAACATCCGGTTTACCGGTACGGTTATGCTTTTACCCTGCCCTGGGGAGGGGGGATATAGGTGGCAACGTATGAGGTCGAAGTTTTATCTCCTTTATTTATAGGTTCCGGCCAGAAATATCCTCCGTTAGAATATTTAACCCTGGCAGAAGAAGAAAAATTTGTTGTTGCTGATATGGAGCGGGTATTTACCTCGCCAAGGTTTATGTTAAATGATTTTCTGGATAAGGTAAAAAAACCAGGATTTTACCTGGGGGATGAGTACCCCTGGGCCAGAGAATTTCCACGTTTTAAATTTGACAGCTCAAAGAAAACCTTACTTGACCTGAAAGCTCGCAAAGCGGAAGTTTTAGCCCCTATTGCTGATGGGCAGGGCTTTTACTTACCCGGGAGTTCCCTGAAAGGTTCTCTTCGGACGTTAATCTATAAAATAAATTTACCCGAAATAAAAGAAACTTTTAACGAAAAAATTAATGAGAGCCGGAAAATTCCCGGGACCAGGAAAGAGAAACTAAGCGAAGCAGCGGAAAAGGCTTTAACTGGATCCCCTAATTACTCTCTTTTCCGGGCTCTTAAGGTTGGAGATAGCCTGCCCTTAGGGGAGGAAAGTTTAGGGCTATATCAGGTAAAAGTATTAAGCCTTACGACCAATGGTTACCGGTGGAAAATCCTTCCTGGAGAGCAATCTACCGCAGACTTAGAGCAGGCTACCAGCAGCTTTTTTGTGGGTTTTAAACCGGGAGTTAAGCTTCAGGGAAGTTTTACAATTGAGGAAAAGTATCTTAGAGATAACATTTATCCTCTGGTTAATAAAGCTTTTTTCTCTAACTGGCAGGAGAGGGCCAAAGAGGTTCAGCGGCAATTTTTACAAAAAGAACTAAAATTTTATGAGGAAATTGGTCTTGAGGAGCTCAAAGAGTTTTACCAGAAACTTATTCAGGATAGCAATGACGGAATAATTTTGCAGTTAGGCTGGGGAACTGGCTTTAACAGTAAGACTTTAAAAGAAGCAATGCCGGCAGATGAGTTAAAGGAAGTACTTAACTGGGCCAAGATAAAATACCGGGAAAACTTTCCTTTCCCTAAAACCCGAAAAATAGTGGTGGAGAAAGGGAAGCCTTTATATCCCACGGGATGGATTAAATTAAGGATTTTAGATTAGGGCTCGAAGAGTAAACCTTCGAGCCCTTTAATCGTACAATTTTTGGATGGGAGGAAAATTATGCGCATAGAGGTACTTTTAAAACCGCGGGAGAAAGCGGTCTTTTTACCGTTTAATTACCAGTACCAGATTACCTCAGCAATTTATGAAACTATTGCCAAATCATCACCGGAGTTTGCTAAGAAGCTTCATGATGAAGGTTTTGGGGAAAGGAGATTTAAATTTTTTACCTTTTCGCAAATTTTGGCCAAAAGGAAGAAAATAACTTCTGAAGGTTTCTGGGTGATAGGGGAGTTTTCCTTGAAAATAAGTTCCCCCCTTTATGAGTTTTTACTTCATCTTTTAAACGGATTATTTAAAGACCACAAATTTAAAATTGGCCGGGAAGAGTTTACGGTAAAAGGCGCTTATATCAGAGAAAATCCCGAAATAAAGCCTGGCCAGACTTTTGTTTGCTTGTCACCAATAGTGGTTAGTACTCTTAAAGAAGGTTTTACAACACCCTATTACATTAGGTATACCGAGGAGCCGGAGCTTTTTTCGGAAAAAATCCGGCAAAATCTTTTGCGTAAATTTGCAACTTATTACGGCCGTCTCCCGGCCGATGACCGTTTGTTTTTCTTTTTTGACGAGGAATATTTACAAAAAAATAAAGGAACAAAGCTTATCCACTACCGGGACCAGAAAATTCTGGGATATCTGGCCCCTTTTACAGTGGAAGGTTCTCCCGAGCTTATTGCTTTTGGTTATGAGGTTGGTTTTGGAGAAAAAAACAGCATGGGCTTTGGGTGTGTGGAGGTAAAAAATGCTGATAATTAGCGCCAGTCGCCGGACTGATATTCCAGCTTTTTACGGCGAATGGTTTATGAATAGAATAAGGGAAGGGTATTTTATTTTTAAAAACCCTTATAATGCTAGACAAATGAGCAAAGTTTCTCTCCGTCCCGAAGATGTTACCGCTATCGTTTTCTGGACCAAGAATCCTGAACCGTTTTTAAAATATCTTGATGAGCTTTTGGATAGAGGCTACCGCTTTTACTTTCAATACACCTTAAATGGCTACGGCCCGGAAATGGAGTCCTTTTTACCGCCTCTTAAAAAACGAATAGAAACATTTAAAAAGCTTTCAGAAAAAATCGGCAAAGAAAAAGTCATCTGGCGGTATGATCCGGTAATTTTCAGCAATGTTCACAGCAGTGACTATCACCGGGAGAAGTTTTCGTATATTTTAAATGAATTAAAAGATTTTACCACCCGTGTAGTGATAAGTTTTGTGGATGAGTACCGTAAAGCCACCATAAACTTTAAGAAGCTTAAAGAAGAAGGGATAGAGATTTATCAGCCCCCGGAAGTGATAATAAAGAGTTTTGCCTATTTTATGGCTTATGAGGCAAAAAAAGTGGGCTTAGAAATCCAGAGCTGCGCTGAAAATATAGCCTATCTTCCAGAGGCAGGTATTGTGCCCGGTAAATGCATTGATGCTGATTATATTGAAAAGGTGTTTAAGCTTACATTACCGAAAAAGCTACATTTAAAAGATAAGAGCCAGCGGCAGGAATGTGGCTGTGTGGTCAGTAAAGATGTAGGCGTTTACGATACCTGCCTTCACGGGTGTAAATACTGTTATGCCGGAAGTTATGAAAAGGGGAAGAAAAATTATGAAAAACATGACCCACACTCCCCCCTGTTAATCTGGAAGTATGACGAGGGAGAAGAGGAGCCGACTCTTTTTTAAAACATTCTGGCTTTTGCATTCAGGGTCTGAAAAGTTAAAAAGAAAGGAGAAAATGCAATGAAAATACTAATCTCACCCCTGGGCATGTCGCCGGGATTACTTTATTCGGCGCTTTATCACGTAAAGCCGGATTTTTTATTTTGTCTTACTTCAGAAAAAGGGAAAGAAAAGCTGCCAGAAATCATGGAAAAGGCAGGCTATATGGGAGGATATTCTGTCTTTATAGTTGACGATCCGTTTACTTCTTTTCACAAGACTGAAGAGGTCTGGAAAAGTTTAAAAGATTTGCTGGATTCCGATGCTGAAATAGTAGTTAATATCACTGGAGGTACAACAGCCCTTCAATACCTGGTGCAAAAAACTGCTGAACGTCTGGAAAGTCAGGGTTTTTCAGTAAAAACAGTAGCCCTAATTGACCGGAGAAGTCGTAGCGAGCAGGAAAGCAATCCTTATGTGCCCGGGAAAATTTTTTATTTGTAAGTTAAATAATAAAGGAGTCAAGCAGGATTTTTTTATTATTCTGTCAAATTTCTCCGGTAAGAAAGTAACCGGAGGGGTGAAATGTGGCAAAACACCTAGAGATTCAAATGCGCCAGGCACGTATTCGAGAACTTTTTTTGCAACATGCAGGCCAGGAATTAACTTCTAAGCAAATTACCGAGCTTTTAAATTTCCCTTTATCAGCGGAGCGAACAATTCGTAATGATATTAAAGAATTAATTAAACAGGGATTTCCTATAGAAACTCCCCGCCGAGGGAAGTATCTCTTTAGAGGAAGAAAAACATCTTATCTAAGAAAAGATTTGCGCTTTGGCAGTGATGATATAAGGCGGCTTTGGCTACTGGCGATAGTGGCTGAGAAAAGGGAAGTCAAAGTTCCGGACCTTTATAAAGAACTTGAGAAAAAGTTTAAAGAGTTTGAACAGGAAATTGGCTTTAGTTATGAGACGTTGCAAAATGATTTTAAAGAGCTAAACGCTGGTGGATTTTTGGTTAAAAAAGATGAAGTTTTTCAACTTGGGAAAAAATTTTTACCTATCTATCGCCACCGCATTAAGAAGGAGTTAAATGAAGTAATAAGGGAGTTAGAAAGAAAATATCGTTACATGCAGTATAATCCTCTTTTAAGCAAGGTTTTAAATAAATTAAAAGCTTACCGCAATACTTTTATCTATACGATTGATACTCATATTGAAGAATATTTTGAAGAGAGAAGAAAAATCAGGTACTACCATGGTCCCCGGGAGCTTGTAGATGAAACTTTAATAATGCTTAAAAACGAAATTAGTCGTGCTCTTTTTGAAGAAAAGAAAATAAAAGTTACTTATAAAGGAAAAGAACAACTTTTCTATCCCCTCGGCCTTGTGTATAACCAAAACAATCAAGCATGGTATTTAATTGCCAAGCCTGTAAGAAAAAGAGAGGCAGCCAAAAAACTTCGCTTAGATCGGATTGAACAGCTTGAAGTTTTAGAAGAGCCAATTCCTAAAGAAGTAGAAACTTGTGTTAAGGCCATGGTAGCTCCCGGTTGGGGAGTTGGCACAGGTCGAAAAGAGAAGGTAAAGGTTCTTTTTTATAACCGGGCAAACATTATTGATAGAGTAAAGCCTATTTTAGATGTGAGAAAAATAGTTCATCCCACCTGCAATTATTATTTTGATCCTGCAGGAAATCTTATTTTTGAAGATTACATAAGTGGTATTGAAGAATTTTTAAGCTGGCTAAGACAGTTTGGAGCTGAAGCGCTAATTCTTGAACCGGCTTCATTGATTGAAAAATACAGGGAAACATTAAAGAAACTGGCGGAGCTCTACCCGGAGGTGCAGGCTGATGAATAGCCGGGAGTTTGCAGAACTTATAAAAGTACTTAACTTTCATGCAGCAATGGAAGAAATAAGTTTAGAGGATGCTGCTCTGCTTCTTGCTGTTACTAAAGATTCGCTTAGAAGTTTTCTTAATGAAGTTTCTACTCATGAATTTTTAAATGAGTTTGGCGGGATATTTATTGATGGTGAAGGAGAAAATGAGGTTGTAATTTGTGAAGGGTATGGATTAAAAATTCCTGTATTGCAGCTTAGTTCTGAAGAAAAGACGCTGATTGTTCAGGAAACCGGAGATGTAGGAGAAAAACTTTTGAAAATTTTTGCCCAGAAAATTCACAAGGGAGAAAAAGATTGGGTAACAAAAACGGCAAAAACTTATACGCACAAAAGGATTCCTGGGGTAACGATATCCCCTGAACAACAGGAGATGATGCAAAAGATTGAAACTGCAATTTATGAGAAGTTGAAAATTAAGATTACCTATGCTATTCCTGAAGAAAATAAAAACAACACCGTGGTGTTTAATCCTGCTGGGCTTGTATATTACAAACACGATGGCTTCTGGTACTTAGTGGGATTTGAGGAACAAAAGTTAATAAAACCAGAAATTATTAGAATTGACCACATAACCAGTGTATTATTCGAACAAAAAAAAGCAGAAATACCAGAAGGTTTTCAAATAGAAAATTTTTTCAAAAATCGCTGGGGGATGGATACCGGGGAAGAAGTTAAAGTTAAAATTTGCTTTTTACCGGAAGCCAACGTCATTGATAAAGCCCAAAGAGAATTAAAAGCCCGGGGATTCAGGGGGTTAAAATTTCTGGAAGATGGGAGTTTACTTTGGGAAGATAGAGTTGCTGGGGTAAGCGATTTGCTTTTTTGGCTTCGTTCCTTTGGTTCGTCGGTGGAGGTAATTGAACCTCGAGAATTACGACAGGAGATGGTAGAAAATATAAAAAGGCTTATGGAATTTTATGAAGTTAAATAGTTTTTTTATTTATGTTTTTTGTTTAGAGATAAATTTCAGATTAAAAATCGTCGTTTAAGAGAGTATTTAGAGGAGTTTGTAAATTTTTATCAAAAAAACAAATTAAACAGCTACAAAAAATAAGAGGAAGGCAGGAAAGAGAATGAAAAACGTTCTTTGTACAGTTGGAACAAGCCTTCTGGGAAATTTTAATCGCTTTGAAAATGAGGTTTTACGCGAAGCTGCTTTGGACGCTCTTGAGAAAAATGATTATGCCAAGGTTGCCGATATATTGGCCAGCTTTCCGGAAAGCGACCGAAATTGCGGGGCAGAGATAAATTCTATATTTGAATTGAGGTATAGAGGTATAATTGGAGAAAATTTCCGGCTCCATTTTCTGATTTCCGATACACCCGATGGCGAAAAGGTCGGTAAAATCCTGGAAAGATTTTACCGGGGGAAGGGTGTCCAGGTAAATTTAGTGGTGATAGAGGGCTTATTGGACAAGGACCCCAAACGTTTTAGAAGAGAAGGGTTAAGAAATTTAATTAAACAGATGGCCAGAGTACTGCGGGAGTATGGGAGCGAAAATTGCCTTATCAATGCCACAGGTGGTTATAAAGCGCAAATTGCTGTTGCGGTAATGCTTGGCCAGGCGCTGGGGGTAAATGTTTATTATAAACATGAGCTGTTTTCGGAAATTATCAGTTTTCCGCCACTGCCTTTTTCTTTAGATCAGGATTTGTGGCTGAAATACAATTATTTATTTACGGTTTTGGATAAAGGGGCAAAAGATTTAATTGAATTGGAAGACTTAAAGTATGAAGAGCTTGACGAAAAAATAGAACCTTTGATTAACAGAGAAATAATAGATGGAAAAACCTATATTGAGCTTTCTACTGCCGGGCAAATTTTTCATGAAACCTTGAAGGCGCGCTGGGAAAATATCAGGGAGGAGTACTTGCCTCCGGATGTTCCGGAAAAAGCAAAAAATTATGTTGAATATCTTCAAGACCACAATTGGCCTGATCGGGAACTGGTGCTGCGGATAATTAATAAAGTGATTGAAAAAATACCATTTGTTCGTACTTGCAGGACCAGCTACTTAAATCCTGACTTACCGAAAAAAGAAGGTTTTGTTTTAAAGCGGGGAGAAATTTATGGTATTATTTCCCGCCAGGGGTGGACTGTAGGTTTTGTGGTGGAAACTTCTGCACGAAGTGAGAGACAGAAAGAAGCAGCGGTTGAGTATTTGAATGCGAACTTAGAGGAGATTTTTTATTAAGAAAAGCTTAGAAAAGCTTGTGTTTTGGACTTTATTGCTAAGCAAGTGGAGGCGTTATAAGGGTAACATCAAGCCTTATATCCGCGGACCGCATGTAAATATTACAACATGGCACAGTTTGAATATTACTTTAATAACCAGAAATTTCTAGTGTTTTGAGTAAAAAATTCTGTATATAGCAATACAATTTTGTTGCAGAAAGTTAATGATTTTAAATTATATATCAGCGTCAATTAAATTAAACTGAATTATATTTCTAATCAGGATAAATGGTTGGGATGCCTGGTGGCCGAAAATTTAAAAACTAAAGAAGAGCTTTTAATAAGAAAATGCCCTTCCTGTGGAAATAGCATTAATATTACTGAAAAAGTTTGTCCCTATTGCGAACTGGCAGGATATAAATGCCCTGTTTGCGGTGAGGTAAACAATATGTTTGTCAATTACTGTCGCAGATGTGGCCAGTGGCTATTGGATACTAATTATAAAGCTATTCCGGTTCGCAAAAAGGACATAAAAAATTTTGAAGATTTTTTAGCAAGTATTCTATTGTACCTTATAATCTTACTTATTGTCCTGGTGATTATTAGTGGAAAGTTCCTTTAAAGGTTAAATTTTTTAAAGGAGGAAGTTTGGTGAATCTTATTTACCAGATTGGCCGGCTGGATAGAGGATGTTTAAACTTGGTGAAATTTAAAAAGGACTGTGAAATTTTTGAAGCTTCTTTATCTTCTTTAGCTTTAAAAAAATATTTAGAGAATCAAGGGGAAAAGACGCAATTAGTTATCATCTATCCGATAAGCTTACCTTTAAATAAGACTCTTTTAGGTGCTGAATTTCCCCTGGAGCTTAAAGAGGCGATAAATCAATGCATTAATAACCCGCAAGTATATCTAAACAATCCGGAAGAATTTTTTAAGTTATTAAATTCGTTTCAGGGTAGAGAAGAGTTTATCATAATTCATTCTCTGGGATCTTATCTGGGAATTGATTTTCAGAGTAGTTTTGATGATATTGTATTGGAAATTTTTATTGATATGATTAACCGCTATTTAAGTTTAGGATTTAAAAATCTCTATGTCGATATTTCCAGCGGGCACAACATTTATGTTACTGCTCTTTTAGAGGCTTTAAGACATTTTCATACCTGGGTGAATTTGAGAAATTGGGCAAATGATTCAAAACTGCCGGAAATATTTGTTTCTTTTTCTGACCCTATTCTTGGAAATACTGAAGCGCAAGTATTTAATTTATACTGGGAAGAAATTAAATATAAAACTTTCTTTTCTTCACCTTTATCCAGCGAAGACGCAAAAGGAAATTTTGCTCAAATTTTAACTAATCTTTTTGGTGACAACCGCCAACAAAAAAGAGAAGTTAGACCATTACTGGAAAGTTTTTCTCTAATTTTTTCCGCAATTAAAAACAATGTACCTCTTATTTTATATAAATATGGTTATCACGATTCGAAAGTGATTAAAAAAGTTTTTTGCAGCGTTTTGAACCATACTTACCAGACATTATACCGGAATTACAAAGATTCGCCAATTCTTAGTAAAAGCAGCTATACAAAAACTATTTTGGCTTTAGGGTTTTACTGGGGAATTAGTGAGATCCTTAAAATTCTTAGAGTGCATAAAGATGAAAACAATGACGGGGTAAAGATAGACGAAATAAAAGAAAAATTTGAGAAAGTTTATGAAATTTTTGGATTAGTAATTAACAAGCAATTTCTCGGTACAGAATTAAGTAATTCCTCTAAGAAAATAAATGAAGCTTTGGATGATCCTGATCTTTCTCCAGAAATAAAAAATAAAATTCTTTCTGAAGAATGGGTTTCGCTGATAGATATTCATAAAGGTAGAAAAGCTGGAAATCCTGACCCCAGAAATTTCTTTGCCCACGCTGGAATGGAAGGAAATGTAACTGAAGCACGAAAACAAGGTAGTCAAATTTTTGTCAGAATAAAAGATAAATATGAGGATAGCAACGGTAAAGTTCAGGATGTTGCTAATTTATTAAAAAATTGGCTTTATAATGAGATTTAAGCCGGAGGTAAAATAGTTATGTAAAAGATACTGATAGTTTCACCCGAAGCATATATGTTGGGCGAAAGTTACGGTGAAGTTCTGGCAGATTTTTTTGAAGGTAAATAAGAAATTTGGTTTACAAAGCCAGCAAAAATTAGGTTTGCTGGCTTTTGTTTTTGGAAGCCTAAAGGCAGGTCTAAACTTTACAGACGTTAAGTGAGTCCAATATTTCTCTGCCTTGACCGGTTTTTCCAGCTACTGCATCTGCGGGGAACGCAAGAAGAAGTTTTTGTCCGAGTGCTGGCACATATGTTCCTGCGGTGTGAAGTGCCAGCGAGACCTCTACAGTGCCTATCTGGCGCGTTTTGTGAAAAAAATAGACCGGGAATGAAGAGGGGGTCAAGGGGTTGCGGACTGCTGGCAGGATGGGAGATTAAAAAAATTTAACTGGAAATTTGCCTTCCTTTTTTAAAAAAATAATAATTTTTTAAACTTGCTGTTATATGTTTAACTTAAAAAGTTCGGGTGAGATGCCGTGATCTCCAGTATACTCAACAATTGAGAAGTTATCTCCAAAATCTTATCAATACCGGGCTTTAAAAGAAGAAGTATATTCAAAAACCACAGCCTGAAAGACCCCGACCTGATCGGAAAGGGTCTGGAAAACCTCGAAAAGTCAAGGCCGGTGGTGCTTCTTTATTTTGACCTTGTGAAATTCCATGAGGTAGAGCAGGTAAGCGGCTTTCAGGCTGCCTCGAAGATTCTGTCTATGTTTAAAAAATGCCTGGAAAGAGAAATACCCGAAATTTTCCCGGGTAGCGAAATCCTGGCGGTGGAAAATCTCTTGGGTGTCGATTTTGTCGTCCTGATGGCGATGGAAGGCAGGCTGGAGCACGGTAAGCTGCAGAAAATAGCCATTTCTTCCCGTATTGGCATCAAGGAAAGGATAAAGCAGGAGTATTTGAAAATTACCGGTCGGGAACCGGATATCCACGTGGGGTATGCCCTTCTCGGTTTAAAGGCAAAAAATGTGGAAAGCCAGCTATATACGGCTCTGCGCGAGGCCCAGGGGCTGGCCAGAGGTTCCATTAGTCTGGAAACGGCCATGCTCTTATCGGAATTCAGGGAAATTCTCGACCGGGCCCGGTTGGAGATTGTCTACCAGCCGATAGTTCCCCTGCGTTCCGGTGGGATCCTGGGCTGGGAAGCCTTGACTCGCGGGCCGCGGGAGAGCTATTTTAGGAGCCCCGATATTCTTTTTACTTTTGCGGAGAATGTGGGGCTGCTCTATCCCCTGGAAAGGGTTTGCCGCCGGCTGGCTCTGGAAAATCTCGGGCGGCTGGGTCCGGATCAAAAGCTTTTTTTAAACATTCATCCCCGTACTATCAGCGACCCCAATTTTGTCAGGGGAGAGACCATGAGACTTATCGAGGAGATGGGCCTTAAACCTTCCAGTATTGTGTTTGAAATTACCGAGCGGCACAGCATCAATGACTTTCCCAACTTTAACAAAACCTTGGAACACTACCGCAGCCAGGGCTACCTGGTGGCCGTGGACGATGTCGGCTCCGGGTTTTCCTCTCTGGAGTCCATTGCGGAAATCAGACCCGACTTCATTAAGATAGACAAATCTCTGGTCCGAGACATCAACCTTAACCCTATCAAAAGGTCCCTGCTGGAAACCTTTATCACCTTTGCTGAAAAAATCGGTTGTGCTATTATTGCCGAGGGTATTGAAACCTGGGAGGAACTTACCACCCTTGCCAATATCGGCGCTCACTATGGTCAGGGCTACTTTCTGGGCAGGCCGGGATTTCCGAAAGCTTACCTGGATAAAAGTTTGGAGCAGAAGGTGCTCCGGCTGGTCTCCAGCCGACGCCACGGTGGCTGGAAGCATGCCTTTACGGTTGGAGAAATTACGGAAAACGCCGAAATTGTCCGCAAAGACTGTTTGGTGCGGGAAGTAAAAAAAATAAAAAATACTGGAAGAAAATGAATTGCTTGATGGAGTGGTGGTAGAAGAAGGAAAACCGGTGGGATTGGTGATGCGCTATCATCTGGACCGCTACCTGGGGAGGCAGTACGGGGTACCATTGTATTTCGAGCGCCCGATAACAGCGATAATGAATACTTCTCACCTGGTGGTCGAGGAAGACACTCCCATTGAAATAGTCTCCCAGATTGTCATGAACCGGAGCAGGCTCAAGCTTTACGACTATATTATTGGGACCAGAAACCAGCTGTTTAAAGGGATTGTATCGATTCGGACTCTCCTTGATACTATGACCAGAATCCGGCTGGAAATGGCCAAAGGGGCCAACTTGCTGACCGGATTGCCGGGAAATTATAAACGGTAACGGTGCGGGAAATCAATGCTCTGGATTTAAAAGTTTTCCAGGGCATTTTTTATGGGTTCTTGATGGTTTTCTAAGTTGTGCTGGATGGAATTGAAGTACTAAAAGTTTTAGAAGGAGTATGATTCTAATGCAGATTATCAGCGCCAGTCGCCGGACTGATATTCCGGCTTTTTACGGCGAATGGTTTATGAATAGAATAAGGGAAGGGTATTTTATTTTTAAAAATCCTTATAATGCTAAACAAATGAGCAAAGTTTCTCTTCGCCCCGAAGATGTTACAGCAATTGTTTTCTGGACCAAGAATCCTGCTCCTTTTATGAAATACCTTGATGAGCTGCAGGATAGAGGCTATCGCTTTTACTTTCAATATACCTTAAATGGCTACGGGAAAGAAATGGAACCTTTTTTACCGTCCGTAGAAAAGCGAATAAAAACTTTTAAAAAGCTTTCAGAAAAAATCGGCAAAGAAAAAGTCATCTGGCGGTATGATCTGGTAATTTTCAGCAATGTTCACAGCAGTGACTATCACCGGGAGAAGTTTTCGTATATTTTAAATGAATTAAAAGATTTTACCACCCGTGTAGTGA
>NZ_KE386559.1:0-6098 GCF_000427565.1 Carboxydothermus ferrireducens DSM 11255 | reverse complement strand
AGCAATGTTCACAGCAGTGACTATCACCGGGAGAAGTTTTCGTATATTTTAAATGAATTAAAAGATTTTACCACCCGTGTAGTGATAAGTTTTGTTGATGAGTACCGTAAGGCTACCATAAACTTTAAGAAGCTGAAAGAAGAAGGGATAGAGATTTATCAGCCCCCGGATGTGATTGTCAAAAGCTTGGCCTACTTTATGGCTAAGAAAGCCAGTGATACGGGCTTAGAAATCCAGAGCTGCGCTGAAAATATAGCCTATCTTCCAGAGGCAGGTATTGTGCCCGGTAGATGTATTGATGCCGATTATATTGAACGGATATTTAAACTAAATTTACCCAAGAAACTTCACCTAAAAGATAAAAGCCAGCGGCAGGAATGTGGCTGTGTGGTCAGTAAAGATGTAGGGATTTACGACACCTGTTTGCATGGGTGTAAATACTGTTATGCAGGAAGTTATGAAGCGGGGAAGAAAAATTATGAAAAACATGACCCTACATCTCCAATATTAATTGGGAAATATGAGGGTGATAAGGAGGAACGGACGCTGTTTTAAAAATTATTAGTTGTTGTTTAAGACTTTTTAAAAGTATAAAAGCCGGGTAAAGAGGGTTAAACTTGTTGAGTTTGAATGAGGTTGTCCTTATGCGTAACCGCGATTGGATTATCCTGTTCCAGACAAGCTCTTTAAAGGTTTTGGCAGGGAGCGATTTTATTCTCTAATAGCAAAATTTGCTGCTAAGTATAATTTGCTTACAAATAGCTTTATTAATCTTGCCTGTTAATTAATGGAAAAGTTCAGAAAATGGGGGCTGGCAGCCTGGTTTATCAAATGTTAAATATAAGCCTGAGCGGGCGGATAAAATTAGTTGAAGTTGAGTAAAAGCCCTGCCAAACTGGCAGGGCTTTATCTGTAGTTATATTTTAAATTGATTAATAGCATTTTCTAGTTCGTTGGCAATTAAACTTAAATTTTGAGCAACTGCTGCCAGCTCTTCAGAGGATGCTGAAAGCTCTTCAGATGTAGCTGCAACTTCTTCGGAGGCAGCAGAGTTTTCTTCGGTTACGGCACTTATTTGCTGTATCTTTTCAGCTATTTCGTCCACGGCCTGTAAAATATCTCCAAAAGCCATTACAGAGGCTTCTACCGCTTTAACTTGCTCTTTTATGAAATTATCAACATTTTCTGAGGTTTTAATTACCTCATTGGCATCATTTTGTACGGAGAAAATTATTTTAGTAATTTCGTCGGTCGAACTTTTGGATTTTTCGGCGAGTTTTCTTACTTCTTCGGCAACTACTGCAAATCCCTTTCCAGCTTCGCCAGCCCGGGCTGCTTCAATGGCTGCATTTAAAGCTAGCAAATTAGTCTGGTCAGAAATTTCGGTTATTGTGTTTGCTACGCTGCTTATATTCATTATTGAGGAAGCCAAAATTTTTACCTTTTCAACAACCAGCTCGAACGAGGATTTTATTTGCTGAATCGATTTTACAAGATTATCCATTTCTTCTTTTCCTGAATTTGCCTTTGTCGCTGTATCTTCTGTTAGCGCTGCGATATTTGCTAAATCTTGAGATTGGGTAGAAGCTCCAGCAGAAACCTGTTGCATTGCTTTAGCAACTTCCTGGGAAGAGGCCGCCATATTTTCGGAAGTACTTGAGAGACCTTCGGATTCTTTGACAAGGATATTTGATTTTTCTTTTACATGATTTATTATTTGACTTAATGACTGTATCATTGTGTTTATGCTGCTGGCAAGAACCCCAATTTCATCTTTGCTGTTATAAACTATGGTTACCCGAAGATTTCCGCTAGCTACTTGTTCTACCTTTTCAGTTAAATCAGATAAAGGCTTTGAAATTTTTCTTTGGCTCAAAATCCAGATTAATACCAGGATAAGGAGGTTAATGCTGAAAAGGACAATTTGAATTGTTTTTAGTGTTATTACTTTACCTCTGGAATATTCTTCGGCGGCTGTTACTGCTTTGTTTGTTAAGTCAAAAAATGCTTCGCTTTCCAGTAAAAGAGTTTCAGGTTGAGCTTTACCCTGTCTTACCTTGTTGATTGATTCTTTTAAACTTTGCCATGCTTTTTCAACTTCTTTTATTTGGGTAATAAATTTTTGATCTGTTACTTTTGGTAATTGCAGCTCTTTATCGCCATTAATTAGACCGCTTATCACCTTATCTATTTTGGAAATTAATTCGTTGGATGGTTTGCCTGACATTTCTAACTTAATAAGTCGCTGAACACCTCCTCTTACTACGCCAGCATAGTTCACCATTCTGCTATCATTTACCATTCCATTTAAATATGAATAGACCGCAAATAAGTTGATTAACGAAAAAACGAGAAGCACTGAAAGTATAATTTTAAGACTTGTGCTGATTTTCATGTTTTATTCCTCCCCCTAAATAGTTTTTTACTTACCACCTCAGAAGTCGCATACATTTTACATTTTCTTACTTTAAATTAACGTATAAGTCCCTTTATCCTGTTCCAGCTTGAGCGTAATTTTTTCAGCCTTATCCCAGATTATTTCCAACCTATCAACCCAGCTAAATCTTAAAGAGGTAGCGTTGTAGCAGGTAAAACACAGACTTTCGTGTTCTTTTGCATTATCATATTTGGCTTAACGCAATCGGGACAAAGTTTACGTTTTTTGCGCGATACATACTCAAACTCGTTTCCGCATTTTTTACAAACAGACTTTTGTTTTTTTAGGTTTATTAGATATTTTTTTATCCCTCCTTTCTTTTCAATGGTTAATGCTGCAAATAAAATAGAAAAACCCTTCTGCCGCAAGGCAAAAGGGTTTCCTCTCCCTTAAACCTTCGGCAGCTGGCTGGCATAGTAGCGAAAAACTACCTTAGCCCCTGTAGCTTTGCGTCGCCGGCTTTCGCCGGGTTTGCCTTTATCGGGAAATGAATGTTGAAATTTTTACTAACTATAAGTAGTTTTGAAGAAATTTCTTACAAAATTCTTACAAAGAAGATTTTCAGCATGAAAAGTTACTCGTAGTTTATGTGGTAAAAAATTTTTTGAGTGAGAGAAGTATTCTAAAGAAGCAAAAGCGAAGTTGAAAATACTGTAAATGAAAGGAAAAGCGCAGATGAGTTTTTATTTCTCCGCTGGGTATGTCCCCAGGATTATTATTTTCAGCGCTTTATCATGTGAAGCTGGATTTTTTATTTTGCCTTACTTCAGAAAAAGGAAAAGAAAAGCTTCTAGAAATCACGGAAAAAGGCAGGTTATACGGTAGGATATTCACTTTTTCTTGTTGATGATCCTTTTACTGCTTTTTACCGAACGGAAGAGGTCTGGAGAAGTTTAAAAGATTTGCTGGCTTCCGATGCTTATGTAGTAGTAAATATCACTGGAGGTACGACAGCCCTTCAGTATCTGGTGGGGCCATTTGTTTGCATCTGCAGGACCACTTACTTGAATCCTGATTTGCCGAAAAAAGAAGGTTTTGTTTTAAAGCGGGGAGAAGTTTATGGTATTATTTCCCGCAAGGGTTGGACAGTAGGTTTTGTGGTGGAAACTTCTGCACGAAGTGAGAGGCAGGAAGAAGCAGCGGTAGAGTATTTGAATGCGAATTTAGAGGAGATCTTTTATTAAGGAAATTGGGGTAGAAAAAAATAATTCGGAAGGTAAGCTCCTTTAAAAAATAAAAATTGTTTATTTGAAGGAGATAGACTTTTACTTGTTTGGAAAATCCAATTAGGTAAAGCAAATATTAATACAATTGGCAAAGTTTTATATGAATGGAAATGTTTAAGAATGTTACTTTTGAAAGGAGAGAGACAGTTTATCTGTTAGCTGTCTGGCTTACGGGAGATGGCATGATACTTAAGGATTTTTCGCTGAGCGTAACTGCAAAAACGTTCCAAAAGTTGTTTTTCATAGCTCTGAAGATAGGAAAGTTTTTTTAAAAAATCGGTGGTATCAAGGTCGTATAGCAAAGGCGAACTTCCTGATTAAGCATTAATGGTAGAAGAAGAAAATATTGCTAAATATATTATTGAACAAAATTTGACAAAATCCTTCTTTTGTTTATACCTGATTAGCAGGAAAAAAACAGGAGAAGGAGAAATAATATAATGAACTTAATTTTGCGGGAGGGCTGCCGGTGGGTAAATACGTTTACTGTGAAGATGAGACGGTCTGGAAGTATGTAGCGGGGCTTCAGGATCCGGAACTTTACCGGGTTCCGAAGAAGCTCGGGATTGGTGAGTACGAAAACAAAGGTGGTTATGAAATTCTGCGACTAAAGGTTGAAGATGTTCCGCTCATTCGGCAGTACCTGGAGCAAAAAGAGTTTGCCAAACTAAAGGATGAGTTTAACCGGCTTTATTTAGAAAATACGGAAATGGATGAGAAAGGGGAACGGTGGCCGGTAGAAGGGTATCATGAAATTGTTGAGAAATTTACCCGACTTTATAATTATTATTTCTTATACATGTTAGAAGAAATTGCTAATTATATTGAAGACAGGGCGGTATCCGGGAAAAAGGTGTTTGAGTTTAGAGGGGAATTTTAAGAAAATTGTTCAAGCCTGCTTCAGGCAGGCTTTTTTGTATACATAAAAAAATAACCGGAGAAGACTCCGGGGGCAAAAAGAGAAGGTTGTGTGCTTATTGTATTTTTATACCACTATTTAAATAAAATATCAATACCTTATTTATTTTTTCATGGACTGAAAGCTGAAAATGGTGGAAGGGAAAAGTTTAACTGGAAAAGAAATGTGTTATGTTAAGATAAATTTAATTGAGACGTAATACAAACTAAAAAAAACTCTATTATAATGGATTACATGGGAAAACCCTGGTGTAGAGCTCAAGTTGATGGTCCTTGTTAAGCTAACGAAAAAGTGCTATCATCTAACTACATGAAAGGGTAAGATATTATTATTGATACTTAATGCAGCATTGGAGGATAAGAGATGCTGTCTGATGTTAAAATTAAAGTTCGGGATTTAAATTTATATTACGGTAACTTTCAAGCGTTAAAAAACATAAGTTTGGATATTTATAAAAATGAGGTTACAGCCCTAATTGGTCCTTCTGGATGCGGAAAATCGACTTTTTTACGAACTTTAAACCGTATGAATGACTTAATTCCAGGGGTAAGAATTGAAGGCTCAATTTTATTTGATGGTGTTGATATTTATAAGGAAAATTTTGATGTTGTAGAACTTAGGAAAAGAGTGGGAATGGTTTTTCAATCTCCAAATCCTTTTCCTAAATCAGTTTACGAAAACGTAGCTTATGCACCCAAAATTCACGGGTTAAAAGATAAGAGAAAATTAGATGAAATCGTTGAAAAGAGCCTTCGCGGAGCAGCTTTGTGGGATGAGGTGAAAGATAGGCTTCATAAACCTGCTACCGGTTTATCCGGGGGCCAGCAGCAAAGACTTTGTATTGCCCGGGCATTAGCTATTGAACCGGAAGTGCTTTTAATGGATGAACCAACTTCAGCCTTGGATCCGATTTCTACTATGCGAATTGAAGAACTTATTCAGGAATTAAAGAAAAAATACACGATAGTAATTGTTACTCACAACATGCAGCAGGCTGCGAGAATTTCCGACAGAACCGCCTTTTTCCTGAATGGTGAATTAATTGAAATGGATAGGACCGAGGTTATCTTTACTAAGCCCCGGGATCGCCGGACAGAAGATTATATTACCGGTCGCTTTGGCTAAAAAAATGTCGAAAAACGCTGGTAAAAGAGTTTACCGGCGTTTTTTGGTTTTTCACACCCTTTTAGGGAGGGAAATTACGGGAAAATAACCCTTGAAAAAAGGTAAAGGAATTTGATATATTAAAAAAGCGTCACGGCGTCAGCGGCAAGGACCGGAAGCAAAAAAGCAGGTAAAAAACCGCTTGACAAGGGACGCAGAGATATGATAAATTAAGAGACGTCGCCGACGGCGGGAAACGCCGAAAGCGACAGGTACCTTGGCAAGGGAATAACGGCAAGCGGCCCGTACTCGGTAAGGGTACGGAAGGGAATAAAAGCTTGGATTGACCCTTTCATAGGACCTGACCTGTGCAAACAGGTTTTTATAACGGGGTCCCCAAAAAATCGCAAGA
>NZ_ATYG01000031.1:0-25658 GCF_000427565.1 Carboxydothermus ferrireducens DSM 11255 | reverse complement strand
AGCTGGGCCTGTCCTTCTTCCAGGGAAGAAACTTTCGAGAAGAGCTGGGCCTGTCCTTCTTCCAGGGAAGAAACTTTCGAGAAGAGCTGGGCCTGCCCTTCTTTAAGGGAAGCGACTTCCGAGAAGAGCTGGGCTTGCCCTTCTTTAAGGGAAGCGACTTCCGAGAAAAGCTGGGCTTGTCCTTCTTCGAGAGTAGATACCTTATTAAAGAGCTGGGTTTGCCCTTCCTCAAGGGAAGAAACTTTGGAAAAAAGCTCAGCTTGTCCTTCTTTTAAGTTTTTTATATCTTCTCGTACCTCGTTGCGAAATTCCTGCATATCACTTTTGAATTCTTCTAAGGAAGCATTGGTGCGACCAACGACACGGATAAGCTCGGTCATCATATTTTCTAAATGCTCAAAAGGTTTAGAAGACATAATACCACCCTTTAATATGATCTTTACAAGAATTCTATCATAAAAGTAAACTTACTTAAAATAGAAATATTGTAGAAAAATAAAAATTTGACGCTACAAAAGTATTTAAGCTATAATAATCAAGGAAAGTTTGGCAAAGGGGGTTTTAAAATGAAGCATATTAAATCTTTAAAAGGGAGCCTTGGTCATTTTGAAGGTAAAGGTTGCGGCAACTGCCAGGCATCCTGCCAGTCGGCTTGCAAAACTTCCTGCACGGTGGGAAATCAGGTATGCAAGAACTAACCTAAGATTAACCTAATCCTTTGGGTTAGGTTAATTTTTTTATTTAAATAAAAAAAGGAAGGGTCTATGATGCACATTTACCGCTATAAAGGAGTAAATATTGCTGTAGACGAATTTTCCGGGGGAATTCATGTTTTAGATGAAATTACTTACGAAATATTAAAAGAATATGACGGCTACCAGGGGAAAGCTCCATTAGAAGATCTTACCTTAGAAAAGGTTTTACCAAAATTAGAAGGACGTTATTCACCTGCCGAAGTGATGGAAGCATTGGAGGAAATAAAAACCTTGATTGCCGAAGGCCAGCTTTTTTCCGAGGATAAGTTTAAAGAACATTATAAGCCTCCGAAAACAGAAATAAAAGCGATGTGTTTAAACATTGCCCATGACTGCAACATGCGCTGTCGCTACTGTTTTGCTGGTACCGGGAGTTACGGGCATGAACGGGGGCTTATGCCCCTGACGATTGCTCAAAAAGCCATTGATTTTTTAATTGAAAACAGTGGGCACCGGAAAAACCTTGAGGTGGACTTTTTTGGGGGCGAGCCGCTTTTAAACTGGGAAGTGGTTAAGGCTACCGTTTTATACGGCAAAGATAAAGCTAAAGCTTTTGGTAAAAATATTAGCTTTACCCTTACCACCAATGCTCTCCTCCTTACCGATGAAGTCCGGGAGTTTTTAGCGGAGCACGACATGGGAATTGTTTTAAGCTTAGATGGCCGGGAAGAAGTTCACGATCGGATGCGACCTTTGCCCGGGGGGAAAGCATCGTACCAGATGGTTCTTACCAACATTAAAAATTTCCTGGAAAAGTGGGGAGAACGCCCTTATTATATTCGGGGTACTTTTACTGCTCAAAACCCTGATTTTGCAGAAGATTTTAAGGCTTTAGTCCGGGAAGGATTTAAGTCCATTTCGTTAGAACCGGTGGTATTACCGGATTCTTCCCACCTTGCCTTAAGAGAAGAACTTTTACCTGTTTTAAAGGCGCAATACGATGAACTTGGAGAATATCTTTATAAGCTCTGGCAGGAAGGAAAAAACGTAGAGTTTTTCCACTTTAATTTAAATCCCTATGAAGGTCCGTGCCTTCATAAGCGGCTTTCCGGCTGCGGTGCCGGTTTTGAGTATGTTGCCGTTTCACCGGAAGGAGATATTTATCCCTGTCACCAGTTCGTGGGTAAAGATGAATACCGCATGGGTAATGTGGAGGAAGGTATAATTCGTCAGGATATTCCAGAAACCTTTAAAAATGCTCATATCTATAATAAAACCGAATGTGCTTCCTGCTGGGCCCGGTATTACTGCAGCGGCGGCTGTCACGCCAATAATTTGAATATGACCGGGGACGTTCTAAAGCCCTATAAAACTTCCTGTGAAATGATGCGAAAAAGGGTAGAAATAGCTTTATATCTTACCTTGAAAAAAGAAGGTCTTATTTAAAGCCCCAGAAATGGGGCTTTAACCTTTTTGGAGCTGATTTCATAACTTAATAGTAGGTGAGACTAAATTCTTTTAAAAAGGAGGTAGTAAAGTTGGTTATTTCAAATCCCCTCCCAATTTCAGTTGGTGCAGGACTTTCCCTGGATGTGGAATATATTAAACCCCGAGAACAGCTATTAAACGGCCGGAAAATTTTAGTTTACCCGGTAAAATTTATTTGCGGCTTTATTCCAAACCCTTCAGAACCTCCAGAGGCAACATTGCCACCGGGTGAAGAGCCACCTTTAAAGCCTGCAAATTATGCCACGGCGATCAATGTAATAAACCTGACCGATCATACAGTCACCTTTACTAAAAAGGCGGTAATCGCACTACCGGAAGGAGCACACAATTATCCAATAATTGGGGATAAAATAACAGAAACATTACTTCCCAACGCTGCACTGGAAATCGATTGTAGCGATATTGTAAATAATCTCCTTGCTGGAAAAACTCTTCCGCCAGTCACTTTATTAAAAGGCTTTGTGGTGATCGAACTTCCAAAAACCGTAAGTTGCTTGAAAGATTTTCAACCGCTGGAGGTAGTAGCAATTTATACCGCTCTTCATAAACAATTTGTTTTATCAAGTGTTTAGGGCAGGGTTTTCCCTGCCTTTTACATTTTTTGCTTGGACATAGTCGAAAATTTTTGGTAAAATATTAAAAGATTCTTGGCAAGTGGAGGTTATAAATGAAGTTTTTAAGAAAAGGCTTACTTTTGCCAGCACTTATCATAACAATTAGCTTATTTATCCTGGGACAAAGTTTTGAAGAAAATAGAGAGATAGCCAAAGTAAATAGTTTTTCCACTGCGTTGTTGGCCAGTATAGACCCAAAGCTTACTTTGGTAACTAAAGCTAAAGAAAATACCTTGAAAACCAAGACTTCCGTTCGAAAATCCAAAGCCGATGTTCAAAACCCCAAAAAAGCTTCCCGTAAATTGCGGTTAATAGCTTCCCGGGATGAAGGTGTTAGATTTATTTGGCCTGCCCGGGGGGGAATTAACTCCCCCTTTGGCGAGCGCTGGGGTAGGATACATGAAGGCATTGATATTGATGGCTCTACCGGGGATCCGGTAAGGGCTTCGCGGGATGGTGTTGTAACTTTTGCCGGCTGGGAAGATGGTTATGGTAAGCTTATTGTCTTGGACCATGCCGGGCCTTATAAAACCAGGTACGGCCACCTATCGAAAATTTTGGTTCGCGAAGGCCAAAGAGTAGAAGCGGGAGACATAATTGGGTTAATTGGTAGCACCGGCCGTTCTACTGGTTCTCACCTGCATTTTGAAATACTAATAAATGGTAATCCAGTAAATCCGTTAAAATATTTACCCTAAGAACGATGGGCCGGCAGTAGCCGGCTGTTATAGTTTTTTATTTCTTAATTACCGACGACTTACCACTAACCACTGACCACAATTATGGCCGGCTCCTGCCGGCTTAATTTATATCTTTGTTAAGATTTTAACTTTTCTTGCAGGATTAACGAAAAGAAAAAAGAATTATATAAGTAAAAAGCCAAAGCAAGGGGAGATAATATGAGTATTTTGCAATTAAGAGCTAAAAAGCGGCAGCAAAAAATAATTTTATGGACCGTTGCGGTGGTTCTTGGTTTGGGTCTGATAGCCTCTTCCGTTGCCTGGACTATTGGTAATAGCTCAAATATTAATCAAAACCAAAATAACCAGGTAATAGACCCGGCGATTGCTTTAGAGGCGGAAGTCCTGGCAAACCCTACTGATGTTAATAAAATGTATCAACTGGCCGTCACCCTCTTTGATAAAAGTACTCCCGAAGGTTACTTAAAAGCTGCGTATTATTTTGGGAAAATTTTAGAGCTCAATAGCACGAACGTTCCGGTAATGGTGGACCGGGCTATTGCGCTTTTTTACCTGGGCCAGGTGGATGATGCGATAAAACAGGTGGAAGATGCCTTAAAAATTGACCCAAATCACGTTAAAGCTCATTTTAATTATGGTATTTTCCTGGGTTACGGTAAACAAAAATACAAAGAGGGAATTGCTGAACTGGAAAAGGCTATAGCGTTATCGGATCCTACTTCCGCAGATGCTCAAAATGCGAAAAAAATCATAGAAGAGTTTGAAAAAAATCTTAACAAAAAATAAATTACCAGAATTTTAAACTATAATTAAAATTTAAAATATTTTATAATCAGGTAAAAAGGCCCCATAGAGGAGGAGATCCCCATGCGGGCTTTATTTTTTGACCGAAAAAGAATAATTGGGTTATTGTTACTTGTGTTACTCTTTTTAAGCCAGATGCCTTTTGCAACAAAACATTCGTTAAAACAGAGCTTTACAGTTTTTAGCTTTAAGTTACTCGGGTATAAAGTTTATAACTACAGAGAGGTAACGGTACTAAGTAAAAACCCTCTTCCCCGGGGTTTTTTACCCAGAGTAAATAACCTTTTTTCTAAAGAGAAAAAATATTTTTCCTATCAAGCTAAAAACCGGGCGGTAATTGTATTAACTTCTAATAATCTTAATTCTTATGGCTTGTTTGCCCTGCCCTCCCAGGGGTACTATTGGGAAGGGGTTATTTATCTTGCAAACGATTGGGAAAGCCAGGCTTTAGCCCATGAGATATCCCACCTTTTAATCGACATTAAAACCGGGGGCAAACTTTCCCGCTATTTACACGAGGGAGTTGCCCAGTGGGCGGAAGTAGCCTTTGGTGAAGCACCGGCATTTTGGGGGGATGAGGAGGAAGTCTTTTATAGTATTAAGGAACTGGAAAAAAATCTTGATAGTGAAGAGAACCAGTATGCAGCTTATCGCCAGAGTTATTATTTTGTTAAGTTTTTGGAAGCAAAAAAAGGCCGGGAAGGTCTACTACGTTTTCTTGAGGAGACAAAACGAAGCGGGGAAGCAAAAGCTTTTCTAAAAGTTTACGGTCAAGAGGAAAAAGAGATTTTTTCTAAGTTTTTAAACTGGTACCAGAAAGAAAAAGTAAAAGCGGAAGCGTTAACTTCCGCTTTTTAAATAGCTTTTGCTTCTTCGGATAAAGCCTTTAAACAATCGGTGCAAATGAGCTTTCCTTTGTAGTGATGGACGTTTGCAGCGTTACCGCAGAAAATGCAAGCCGGTTCATACTTTTTGAGAATAATTTTTTCGTTGTCTACGTAAATTTCCAGAGCATCCTTTTCTTCGATGCCCAAAGTTCTTCTCAGCTCAATGGGGATTACTACCCGGCCCAGCTCGTCTACTTTTCTGACTATTCCGGTAGATTTCATTATGAATTCTCCTCCTTTATTATTGCAATTTTCGACAAAATTTTTTCAACTAAATATTACCAAAGTTAACTCTAATAGTCAATAAGGTTTGTCCAATTTTTTTTAAAAAATTCTTAGCAGTTGACGGTTAATTTTAAGTTTGGTACGATATCACCAAAAAGTACCGGTAAGGCAGGAGGCGTGTTTTAAATGGGCAAAAGCTTTTATATAACCACACCGATTTATTATCCCAGCGATAATTTACATATCGGCCATGCGTATACTACCGTGGCAGCGGATACGATGGCTCGCTTTAAACGGATGACCGGTTATGATGTCTGGTTCTTAACCGGGTCCGACGAACACGGCCAGAAAATTGAAAGAAAAGCTAAAAGCCAGGGACTTTCTCCCAAAGAATACGTTGACCCCATCGTCGATAGTTTTAAACATTTATGGAAGCTTTTAGATATAAGCTATGACGACTTTATCCGTACCACCGAAGAGCGGCACAAAAAAGTGGTACAGGCGATTTTTCAAAAGCTCTACGACCAGGGAGATATCTATAAGTCGGCCTATGAAGGATGGTACTGCACGCCCTGCGAAGCTTTTTGGACCGAGGGCAAACTGATTGACGGCAAGTGTCCGGACTGCGGGCGCCCGGTAGAGTGGACCCGGGAAGAAAGCTACTTTTTTAAGATGTCCAAGTATGCCGACCGGCTTTTAAAGCACATTGAAGAAAATCCGGAGTTTATAGTTCCCGAATCCCGGCGTAACGAAATGATAAATTTTATAAAGCAGGGGTTAGAAGACTTATGCGTCTCCCGGACCACTTTTAACTGGGGAATACCTGTGCCGTTTGATAAAAAGCATGTGGTATATGTTTGGGTGGATGCCCTTACCAACTACATTTCTGCTTTAGGTTACGGCACCGATGATGACCATCTTTTCCAAAAATACTGGCCGGCGGACGTTCATTTAGTTGGGAAAGACATCGTGCGTTTCCACACCGTTATTTGGCCAATAATTCTTCTTGCTTTAGGGGTTGAGCTTCCCAAAAAAGTAGTGGGGCACGGTTGGTTTGTTTTGGAAGGGGGTAAAATGTCCAAGTCCAAAGGAAATGTTGTGGACCCGGTGAAATTAATAGAAAAATACGGAGTGGATGCGGTCCGTTACTTTTTAGTGCGGGAAATGCCTCTGGGGCTTGATGCGGTGTATTCCGAAGAAGCGTTAATCAACCGGATAAATGTTGATTTGGCCAATGACCTGGGTAATCTTTTAAATCGTACGCTGTCCATGTTAGAAAAGTTCCTTGGAGGAGAGATACCCCTTCCTTCTGAATATGAGGAAATTGATCGGGAAGTAATCGAACTGGCTTTAGCTTTACCGGTGGAGACTGAAAAATTAATGGATAAATTTGACCTTGCCGGAGCTCTTGCTAATATCTGGCGACTGGTAACCCGGCTTAATAAGTATATTGACGAAGTAGCCCCCTGGAGTTTAAACAAAGAAGGCAAAATTGAGCGGCTTAAAACGGTTCTTTACGTAGTGTTGGAAGGCTACCGGTTTATTACCGTTCTTTTAAAACCGGTAATGCCCAACTTCCCTGCTAAAGTTTCCGCCCAGCTTGGAGTTAACGACGAATCCCTCTTTACCTGGGAGTCGCTTTCCAACTGGGGACGACTTCCGGCAGGAGTAAAAACCAAAAAAGGCGAGCCTTTATTCCCCCGCCTCGATCCTGAAATTTTATTAAAGACTACCGACGACCAACTACTGACCACTATTAATGCAGGAACGGCTGCTACCGACAAAAAGGAGGAAAAGACCGTGACCGAACAAGGGGAAGAAAAATCTCTCATTACCATAGACGAATTCTCCCAAATTGATTTAAGGGTAGCCAGGGTTCTTGAGGCTGAACGGGTACCCAAGACCGATAAGCTTTTAAAGCTTAAAGTTACTCTCGGGGACGAAGAGAGAACGATTGTGGCAGGTATTGCCCAGTACTATGAACCGGAAGCCCTGGTAGGAAAACAGTTAGTGATTGTTGCCAACCTAAAACCGGCAAAGCTTCGGGGTATTGAATCCCAGGGGATGGTTTTGGCAGCATCCGGTAATGGCAATCTCCAGGTACTATTTGTTGATGACCAAATCCCCCCGGGGAGTAAGGTAAAATAAATTAAAAAACAGGAGAAGGAAGGCTTATGCTCATTGACAGCCATGCTCACTTAAACGACCAGAAATTTAAAGACGATGTGGAAGAGGTTATAAAGCGTGCCCGGCAAAACGGGGTGGAAAAAATTATTACCGTAGGCTATGATCTTCCTACTTCGGAAGAAGCGGTTAGGCTTTCGGAAAAATATCCGGAAATTTATGCTGCTGTTGGAATTCATCCCCATGATGCTAAAGCCCTAAATGATCGGGTTTTTAGCCGTTTAGAACAGCTTTTAGACCACCCCCGGGTAGTGGCTTTAGGGGAAATAGGCCTTGACTTTTACCGGGACTTATCTCCCCGCGAGGTCCAGCGGGAAGCTTTTATCCGCCAGCTAAAACTTGCCCGGGAAAAAGGAAAGCCAGTAATAATTCACGACCGGGATGCTCACCAGGAGGTGTTTGATACCTTAAAGGAACACGCTCTTGGGCTTCCGGGGGTGATACATTGCTTTTCCGGTTCGGCAGAGCTTGCTTTAAGGTATATTAAAGAGCTTAACTTTTACATTTCCTTAGCGGGGCCGCTTACCTTTAAAAACAACGTCAAAGGTAAAGAAGTGGCTAAAAAAGTACCTTTAGAGTATCTACTGGTGGAAACCGATTGCCCTTACCTTACTCCGGAACCCTTTCGGGGAAGGAGAAACGAGCCGGGGCTGGTAACATTGGTGGCCGAAGAAATTGCCCGGATTAAAGGCATAGCCAAAGAAGAAGCCTTCCAGGCTTTAACCGAAAACACTTCAAAGTTATTTAATTTATAATGTTTTTATTCTAACTTCCAACTTCTGACTTCTAACTTCTAACTTCTAATTTGGGGGGATGGATGGTACATGGGGAAGGAAAAGGGGCTTGTCCTGGTCTTTACCGGAAACGGTAAGGGGAAGACCACCTCGGCTTTAGGGATGGCTCTAAGGGCCTGGGGTCAGGGAATGCGGATTTTAGTTTTACAGTTTATTAAAGGTGGCTGGAAATACGGAGAATTAAAAGCTGCCGAAGCTTTAGGGGAACGCTTTGTGATGCGCCAGATGGGCGAAGGCTTTTTATCCGAAGAAAAATTTGACGAGCATCGTAGAGCTGCCCAGGAAGCTTTGGAGGAAGCAAAAAAAGAGATTCTATCGGGAAACTGGGATATGATTATCCTTGATGAAATTATTTACTCCGTTGGCTACGGCCTTGTAGATGAAGAACAGGTATTGGATTTAATAAAAATTAAACCGGAAAAACTGCACCTTGTTTTGACGGGAAGGAATGCTTCGGAGCGGATAATTGAAGCTGCCGATTTAGTATCGGAAATTCGGGAAATAAAGCATCCCTACCAAAAAGGTATTCCTGCCCAAAAAGGAATAGAGTTTTAAAACTAACCCCTAAACCCCTGTTGGCGGTTTAGGGGTTAGTATTTTTTTAAATCGGCGTTTTTGGAGAAAAATGGCGTCTATGTAAATTGTATTTTTAAAAATCCTGAAGAAACTCTTTTTAACATTGTAATACTTCTTCATACTTTCCTGTACGGGAGTAGATAGTTGGTTGTAAAACCGAAAAGAATGGCATATAATGTAGTAAGGTTTTTTGCCTGCAAAAGCAGGAATTAATTGGCAGTTAGAAGAATAATTTAAAAGGGGTGCTAAATTTCCAACCTCTTCTAACATAAGGTGGTGAATCGATGAAAGATTGGTATATACCCGATGTTAAAGCCCTAGCTTTACCCCGGTACCGCAAAAAAACCGGAGTTCTGTGGTTGGCGTTGGGGCTAATTTTAATCTTGGCTTTAAGTGTTAGTTATTATTTTTATCTTGTTAAGGAAGTTACCATTGTTGATGACGGAAAAACGGTGGTTTTAAAAACAAAGGCAGCAACTGTAGAGGAACTTTTAACCGAAACCAAGCGGACCTTAGGGCTGAAGGATACCATTAATATGCCCTTAACCGCAAAGTTAAAAGAAGGAACAAAGATTGTTATTAACCGGGCGAAGCCGGTAAAAATAAAAGTAGATGGCCGGGAAATTGAAATCTTGACGGTTGCCAAAACCATTGCCGATGCCATTAAAGAAGCCGGAATTACCGTAAATTCTCAGGACATCGTGGAGCCTTCTCCTGCGGAATTAGTTGGGTTAAATACCGAAGTAAAAATAATTCGGGTTAAGGTGGAAGAAAAAACAGAGGAGGTAGTTCTTGCCTACCGGACAATTAAAAGGCCTTCAAACAGTCTTTTTAAAGGCCGGACAAAAGTTTTAACCAAAGGGAAGACGGGTCTTGCCCGCACCTACTATAAAATTACTTACTATGATGGTAAAGTAGTGAAAAGAGAAGTTATTAAGCAGGAAGTGGTAAAAAAACCGGTGGATGAAGTAATATTGGTTGGAACCAAAAATACCGTTTCCCGGGGTGGAAGAATTATAAGATTTTCCCGGGTAATTGATGTAGTGGCCACTGCTTATACCCATACCGGTTACCGGACTGCTACCGGTGTTTATCCCCACCGGGGAGTGGTGGCGGTGGACCCGGACGTTATACCCTACGGGACCAGGCTTTATATCGATGGTTACGGTTACGGTACTGCTTTGGATACCGGTAGTGCTATTCGCGGAGCAAGGATTGACCTCTTCTTTGATACTTACGGAGAAGCGATTAGCTGGGGTCGAAGGTATACTCGCGTATATGTGTTAGAATAAAGGCAGGAAACTGCCTTTTTTTGTTTATAATAAAAGGTAGTAGGTGGTACGTGGTTGGTCGTTGATACCGACGACTGACGACTGACCACCATTATCGTAGACCAATTTCGAGGTTTGAAGTTGGAAATTAGAGATTGGAAATTAAAAACGTATAAAAACGTATAAAGGAGTATGCCATGAATCTCTGGTCGCCAACTACTTTAAAAGAAATTTTAGCAAGACATAACCTTACCCTGTCCCACGGGTTAGGACAGCATTTTTTGACGGATTTTGGGATTTTAGCTAAAATAGTGGAGAAAGCAGAAATTACTAAAGACGATGCGGTATTGGAAATCGGGCCCGGTGCCGGGGTGCTTACGCGGCTGTTAGCCCAAGCAGCTAAGTACGTAGTGGCGATTGAAATAGACAAAAAGCTTCTGCCGGTACTGGCGGAAACCACCGGAGACCTGGGGAATATAGTGGTGGTAAATGCCGATGCCCGGGAGATTAATTTTGACCGGGTGATGGCGGAACAAACCGGCGGTGAATTTGGTTTTGAGGGGAAACCCTACTTAATTGTGGCCAATTTGCCTTATTACGCTACCAGTCCCTTAATTTTTAAGGTGTTTGAGGAAGGCTACAGGGTAAGTTCCATGACCTTAATGATGCAAAAGGAAGTTGCGGAAAGGATAACGGCAAAACCGGGGAGTAAAATCTACGGAAGTTTATCGGTGGTCTGCCAGTACTTTTCGGAGCCGAAAATCGTATTAAAAGTACCGCGGACGGTCTTTTTCCCTCCGCCGGAAGTGGAGTCGGCGGTGGTAAGATTTACTTTAAAAGAAAATTCTCTTACCTCCGAAGAACGGCTAAGATTTTTCCAGGTAGTGCGAGCGGCGTTTGCTACCCGGCGGAAAACCATTGCCAAATCTTTATCCGGGGCTTTAAATTTAAAGCGGAATTATGTGGAGGAAGTACTTTTAAAAGTAGGGATTAAACCCGACTTACGGGCTGAACAAATACCCCCTGAAAGTTTCTATCGTCTAAGCCAATTAGTGGCAGATGGTAAGTGATATGTGGCCGGTAAACTGACGACCGACCACATATCACCCACCATCGTTATAGTAGGGTCGACTTCTGTCGACATAAAATAATTGGCAGCTAAAGCTGCCCTATAAAAGTAGTGGTCACTTTTTTTAATTACGACCTACCACATACCACCGACCACCATTAAGAAGGGATATACATGGCGCGAAAAAAAGAAGATTATTTTATAAGCCCGACTAAAGGAATTATGAGTTTTTCCCGGGTGATGGAAGATATTGAAGAATATATTGCCGGCCTTCCTACTTCATCGTATAAAATAATCATTGGCTCCGATTCCCAGGCAAAAAACAACGAAACGGTGTTTGTAACGGCTATTGTCGTTCACCGGATCGGTAAAGGGGCTCGCTACTACTACAAGAAAAAAAGCGAGCGGCATGTGGTAAGCCTCAGGCAGAAAATTTTTTTTGAAACGGCCTTAAGCCTGGAAGTGGGAAGCCAGGTGGCCCATTACTTTTCCGAACACGGCCGGGCGGAGCTGCCCGTGGAAATCCATATCGATGTGGGAAATAGTGGCGAAACCCGGGAGCTCATTAAAGAGGTAGTGGGGATGGTCTTGGGTTCCGGCTTTACTCCTAAAATAAAGCCCGAAGCGTATGGAGCAACCTCGGTGGCTGATAAGTATACAAAATAATAAGTTACTTTCGCAAAAAGCCCTCTTGCAGCGTTTGCAAGAGGGCTTTTTTTAGGATTGCCCCTGGAGGACTATTGCAAGGTCGGTTGGACTACCGGTAGTGGTGGACTTATATGCTACTCTTACATAACGTAAGAAAAGGTTTGCTGTAAATGCCGTAAAATCTCCGGGATTTAAGGTTACTTCAGCCGAGTCATCTAACCAGTCAGTGTTGTTGGGGCTTATCTGGAGCTTTACGGTAGCTGAATTGGTGGTGCCGGTATTTTTCACAAACATAGTGTAGGTCGCTATGGTTGATACGTCCTGGGCGGTAGAGCCGGTGTAGGTATCAGTGGTGGTTGCGGTTTCGCTGTACTCGGTAAAAGAGCGGATTGTTGCGGACAAAAGGTTTCCGCTAGCATCGGTTTTAATGGCCCGATTCTGGGTGCCGTCGTAACCGTAAATAAGGATGTTGTCTTGGGTGTTGGAAAGATTTCTGATATCAAAGTCAGTAGCGGTAATGTTTAAAGCGGTGGCACCATCGGTGTAAACGGCTATGTGACCGGAACTATTGGTTTTAAGGACCTGGTTGGCAGTACCATCATTGCCGTAAACTAAGATACTATCGGTGGAATTTGTTAAAGGTCTGATATCCGGCCGCCCCGTATTATCAGTTTTAAGGGGTCGCACGGTGGTACCGTCAAAGCCGTAAGTTTGGTTTTTTAGCTTTTCCGGTTGATCCTGCAGAATTTTAAAGTTGGGCATATAAAAGGACCTCCTTTTACTAAGATTCGGGTATTCTGATTTATCGTATGAAAAAAAACAGCAGTTGGTTACTAAACCAATGAAAGGCAATTTGAATAAATTAAAGTAGAGGGGGAATGAAAAATGATCAAAACTATAAAACCACCAAGAAGTGATACGTACGTAGTTTACCCTTATTTATACGGTTCTACCTTTTGGCAAAAAGAGCTACTTGTGGGAAAGGCTTATAATAAAGTCTACCGTTCATACCTCCTCTTTGACCTGACCGGTCTTGAAGGTTATGAGATAAGGTCAGCAACTTTGTCTTTATATCTTTTTTTTAATTCGTCCCCGGTAACTAGCAAATCTTTAAAACTCTTTCGGGTGATTTCTTCCTGGGATGAAAAATTTCTTAACTGGAACAACCAACCTTTCGTTGCTCTACCTGAGGAAGGCGAGGCTATTATTACCGGCGAAGTAAACACCTTTATTGATTTTAACGTTACAAACCTGGTAAGAAATTGGCTAATTGGGGATAGTGCCAATTTTGGAGTGCTTTTACGGATGGCCAATGAGATCCAGAATAATTTAATTGGATTTAAAAGCCGGGAGGAAGGCTATTCCGATTACTGGCCAAAGCTCACAATACATTATATTCGAAATTTAAATAATAAAATCGACCAAAAATTTATTGTTGAGTCCGGAATAAATTGGAATTTTCTTCCTGCGATAGATGTTTTAACTTTAAATTATAGCTTTATTATTGAAAATATCGGAAATACCCCCGGAGAGGTTGTTTTGGAAGTTGGCGCTGATGGTATTTCCTGGGTAAGGGATAGCGAAGTAAAACTGGTATTACCAGGGCAAATCTTAATCTTAATTCCCAACGTGATTACCCGATATGCCCGGGTGGCTTATCGAGGTTCTAAGTTTAAAATTTATTTTCAAGGACGAAGTTTTTAAAATTTCTTTTTAATTAACCCATAAAAAAGTGTAAGGGTAATTAATTTCACCAATATTTTTAAGATTGAATATTTTAATAAAAAAGAGTAAAGGAGGTTAAATTAATGATTTCAGTGGGCGATATAGTTGCAAGGAAGTCTTATGGAATGGATGTTTACTTTCGTGTAATAGAGATTTATAAAAAACATAATGTAGATATAGCCCATTTAAAAGGAATAGATGTCCGTTTATGGGCGGATGCTCCTTTATCTGATTTAGTGAAAATTAACACCGCCGATTATCAAAGATATCTTAATCGGGTTGTAGCGCTAGTGCGCGAAAAAAAAGAATGCATTCATAAAGAAAGAAATCTTAGATATTACATGCGGGGAAACCGGGGCGAACAGTACTTTAAAAGGCCAGGAGCTGTCCTCCATTTAGATGGTGACCCGGAATATCTGGAAATGTGCTTAAACACTTATAAAGAATTAAATATCCCGGCGTATGGTTATGTAGTGGCGGAAAAAGACCAGCCCCGTCTTGTTGAAGAACTTTATTTCAAACATTTACCGGACATTATAGTTTTAACAGGACATGATGCCCTTATAAAAAATAAGGCCGACTTCCATGATTTAAATAGTTATCGGAATTCTCGCTACTTTATTGAAGCAGTTAAAATTTTAAGACAAAAAATAGATCGAGATAAAGATAACCTTGTTATTTTTGCCGGTGCTTGTCAATCGTATTTTGAAGCCCTCTTAGAAGCAGGTGCAAATTTTGCAAGTTCCCCGGAAAGAGTTTTAATTCATGCTTATGATCCGGTTTTTGTTGCGGAAAAAATAGCTTATTCGTCAATTTATGATCCTTTAACCGTAAGAGAGGTAGTTACAAATACCATTACCGGTGCCAAAGGCATTGGCGGAGTAGATACTCGCGGAAAATTAAGGCTTGGTTTTCCGATGATTTAGGAGGTAAATTTGCATGAATAGCGATAAATTTGAAAAAGGATTTTTTGAAGGGAAAAAACTCGGGTATACCGAAGGTTTTGCCGAAGGTTTTGAAGCTGGTTACGAAAGAGGATTGGCAGAAGGTAAAGTTTTGGGTTTTAATGATGGTACACTTTCGATTTTAACCATGGAGGAGCATAAGCTCTGGCATGAATTTTTAATTCTAATGAAAAAGTATGGAAATGAAATAACCATTAATGGCCCAAAAAGTTTAGAAATTAAAACTCTCCTAAAAAAACTGGGAATAACTTTAAGAGAATGATGGGAGGGCTAACTATTGGTGCTAGCCTCAATAATTATTATTTCCTATAATGAAGGGCAATGGTTACGAAAAACTGTTGAAAGTTTTCTTGCGGCAAAGACCGGTATACCTTTTGAAATTATAGTTATCGATGATGGTTCTACAGACCAGAGTACAGTTTTTTTAAACTCCAGTCGGTATAAAAATGTTGACCTAATAAAATTACCGCGTTCAGGTGTAACTAAGGCCAAAAATGTAGGGGCAAATAAGGCACGAGGAGATGTTCTTATTTTTTCCGATGCTCATATTTTGGTTGAAGATTTCTGGTTGGAAAAGATGCTGGAAGACCTTCAAGAAAAAACTATTTTATCCCCTTTAGTAGTTTCCTTATTAGAACCCCAACGGGTTGGGATGGGGCTTACCTTTAATAATGAACTTTTACCCTGCTGGCGAAGTTATACGACAAACTCGATAGAAAATGTTCCAGTATTACCGGGGGGATTTATGTTAATTAAAAAAAGTGATTTTTTTACTCTTGGAGGATATGATGAAGGTTTAAAAATCTGGGGGTACGATGATTGTGAATTTTCGCTGCGGGCCTGGCTTATGGGGTTTAATTTACTGGTTACCCCCAGGACAAAAGTTTTTCATTTATTCCGCAGCGGGCAAACTTATAAAGGATATAATGAAAACGTCTTGTTTAATTTAGGACGACTTGCTTGTTTGCATTTTAAACCCCAAAGAATTGTAAAGGTACTGAACAAAGTTGGCCGTTTCCCCTTTGGAGCAAAAATAATCGAAGATTTAGCATACGAGCAAAAGCTCTGGCAGCAACGGGAACATTATTTAAAAGTAAGAGTTAAGGACGATGACTGGTATTTTAAAAGATTTGGAATTGATTTTTAAAATTTAGGAGGTTCTTTTACCCCCAAAGATTCATAAATTAAAAAAAGGGGGTATTTTTATGTTTTCGATCATAATAACCTCGAAAAATGAAGGTATAAATCTTAAGAATACAATTTTTTCTTTAACCCATAACCGGGTGGGGAAACCCTTTGAAATAATTGTAGTAGATGATGGTTCAACCGATCACTCCACCGCTTTTCTTGAAAAAGATTCAAGATATAACCAGATAAAACTAATAAAAACCGAAGGTATTGGTCTTGCCCGGGCCAAAAACTTGGGAGCTAAATATGCTTCGGGCAAATACTTAGTCTTTTCCGATGCGCATATGAGCTATCAGACTTTCTGGTTGGACCATTTAGAAGCATTTTTGGCGGAAAAAGATGTCGGAGGTATATGCCCGGCGATTGCCTCCCTGGCCGAGCCCGAGCGAATTGGTTACGGGCAGACTATTTCGCCGGAGTTTCGCCTGACCTGGCTTGCCAATCCCGGGAAAGTTGCTGAAATTCCTATAGTACCCGGGGGACTTATGGTGATAAAAAGCAAGGTGTTTTTTGAGGTCGGGGGTTTCGAAGGATTAATGGAGAGGTGGGGCTGGGAAGATGCTGAGCTGTCCCTGCGACTCTGGCTTATGGGGTACCGCCTCTTGGTAGTGCCTGAGGTTGTTGTTTATCATTTATTTCGTGAGCGTCAACCTTACCCTACCAGCAGAAAAGCTGCTTTAAAAAATCTTTTTATTTTAGCCCTGAACCATCTAAGCGAAGAACGGGTGAAAAAAATTTTAAAGCTTTATAGCCGCTGGTCGGATTTTCCCGAAGCTCTCGGGGAAGTAATATTTTCCTATCCCTGGACAAGAAGGCAGGAACTATTTAAGGCCAGAAAATACGCTGACGACTGGTTTTTTCAGAAATTTAAAATTGTGTTTTAAAAGAAAAATCCCCCCAGCATTGAGGGGGGAATTTTTTATGGGGTTCCGGTAACTTGCGGTGGCGGACAGGATGTGCATTCATTATACGGAGAATCGGGGTTATCCTGACACCAGGATGGGCATTCGGTAGTTTCCACATAATCGGGGCATTCTCCTGCCGGAGGTCCTTCGCCGGGGGCGCAGAACTCGGGCGGGCAGAGAGGTAAGCATACCACGGCTTTGCAGTGCTTAAACGCCATAAATTCTTTTTCCACAATTACTCTTATGCGCACCACAGGGGAGCCCGTGCATTGCCCCTGACAGGATCCGGTGGTATCCATTTCAACGGTGGCAAAAATTACATGGAGTTTAGTAGCGGTTGCACATTCTTCTTCACAGCAGTCACATTTGGCAACGATGCAGTCGGTTTTAGCTAATGGTATGTTTACATCAAAATCAAATTGTTCGTCGGCAGTACCTACCTGGGTCTGGTTATCGAATTCGTAAAGAACCCTTACCCTATAGGTACCTTTAATGTTCATGCAGCCGTTAACCTGTTGAACGGAAATAATGTTTAAATCATAAACAATAGCTTTTAAAATACATGCGTCAATTGGAATGCAATTGCCGTTGGTGTCTTTACACAGGATATGGGTGTTGTGAAAGCACTTTATTCCTGACTCGGTAACCGCGTCCATAACCACCGGACAGCAGTTTACTTCAACCTGGCGCATGTAATTTCCTCCCTTCCAAAGCTTTTATTTGTTCGGTGCTATTGTATAATATGACGTTTTTTTGAAAAGGGTGCGGTGAAGAAACCTTTAAAAAATTTTTTTCATATTCTATAGCAAAGAAAGAAAAGGGAGGTGCTGGTTTATGACCGAACGCCACCACCGGCGCTGTGCTGCCGCTTTCCTGCTCTTTTTGCTTTTCTTAGTTTTACTGGATGAAGACTGCTGTTAGATGCGCCAGACCAGCTTATTTGCTACTTTCGGTGGTCTTCCTTTTTCCCCTCCTTTTCCGGAGGGAGTTCTTTTTTTGGGGGTTCGGAAGTTTGAGATAAAAAATTTGTCAAAAGGCTCATTAGAGCGGGATTTAAATTACCTCCACTCCCACCTTTGCTTTGCATCAGGGATGTTAAAAGAGGAAGCAGGCTGGTTAGCTCACCGGGGGGTATAGGGCCTGGAACCGCTCCTTGAAAGCTTATCGGGGAGATCCGGTGGAGAACGAGATTTGTTACCGCGGTAATATTCAGCAAAAGCATGGTGAGTAAAACCTTATCAGTATCAATTCCGCGTTTACTTTCAAGATCAAGAAGGTAAAGCAAGGTGTCGATTAAAGAGCCTCTACTTTCTTTTTCCTCTGCCATTTTACCACCTCAACTTATCGGTGTCTTTTAACAGCATATGTTTTAAAAGATTATTTTAGAACTCATAGTAACCTAATTGCCCTAAAATTCATAAGTTAAATTAGACAGAGTAAAAGGAGGGACGCTAATGTCAATGAATGGAAGCAACCAATGGTTCTTGTTTTTCATTCTCATCCTGTTGATCTTTGGGCTAAATGACCATGATGATGAACATGAAACTTGTACCACTGCAGAAAAGGAGGTAGTGTAATGGGCTTCATGAAGAAAAGAATGGATTTCTTCTTCTTCCTAATCCTCATCCTCCTGCTCTTTGGTATGGAGGAATAAAAGTTGGTTAAAGTTACTATGAAAGGAGGTCACCGTATGGGCTACAACGGCAACCATGAACATCAGCATAGGCCAATGAACTTCTTATTATTCTTTCTTTTAATCCTCTTACTATTTGGAATAGAAGATTAATCCTATTTTAAAGCCCTCCCTGGAGGGCTTTATTTATAAAAATTAGGGAAGAAGGGATAGATATGAACTTGGATAAACTTGTGGAAATGTTAGATAAGGCCTTAAAAGATGAGAAAGAGGCGGAGCTTTTTTACACGGAAGTATTAAAAGCGACTAACGATTATTTGGTGCGGGAAGCTTTTGTTGAGGCAAGACACGATGAACGGGAACATATTGTAAAAATTTCCGATTTATATCGGGATCTGACGGGTAAAAGCCCGGTAATTACCGGGGTTTTGCCGGAAAAAGTAACCAATATTAAAGAGGCGGTGCAAAAGGCAATTAAAGGGGAAGAAGCGGCAATCAGGGATTATTTAGAGATTATAAATTATTCCACTTTAGAAAAAGTTGACCGGGTAATTTATGAAATTAGAAACGATGAAATAGTACACCTGGAAAAATTTCAAGCCCTTTACCATACCCTTTAGAAAAATGTGACCCTCTCAGATTCCAGGAATGGAATTGAGAGGGTTTTTTAGCTTAGCCAAAGAGATTAAAAAGATTGCTTAACGGGGAGTTAGAAAGATTTTTTTCTACCTCTTCGGCTATTATTTTTTGAGCTCTTTTAGCTGCTAAATTAAAGGTTTCTTTTAATAGCTTTTCTAAATACTCCACTTTTTCCTCTTTAAAGAGGGACGGACTTATTTTTATTTCCATAACTTCCATAAGCCCGTTTAAAACTACTTTAATTCCGCCGCCGGGGCTTACCGTTTCAATTTTTTTAGCTAAAAGTTCCTTTTTCCCCTGAGCTAAAAGTTTGTCTAAATCCAATTTTTCCACCTCCTGTTTACCCTTTAATACCATATTATGCAAAAGAAGAGGAAAAGAACCCCGGCTTTTCTTTATTCATATTTTAATAGTGGGGGTGAAGTTATGGAGGAGGCGGTAAATGCTCTGCCGGAACAGGCATCGTTTAATTTTGTAACGAATAAAAACTTAAAAATCCTCTTAATCATTGTTGTTTTAATTGCCCTATCGGAAGATATGGAAAGACACATAAGATCAATAAGCTTTACGCTGGATACGGTAAAGAAAACTTTATCAACGATAAGCTTTACCATATCCAATCTACGGGAAATCCTGGAGTATAAGCCGGACAGTAACCCCGAAGGAGTTAATTGAATATTATAAGGTAGAAACCAAAAGGAGGGAGAAAGATGAGCTGGAGAAATAACGAATGGATGTTTTTCTTCCTGTTCATTTTAGTTCTCTTCGTATTAAATGAAGACTAACTTTAAAGCCCGCCTCTCCGGCGGGTTTTAAAGTATAAAAAAAGGGACAGTCCCCAAAATTACCGTTAAAGTATAATTTTAGGGACTGTCCCGAAATTATTACTTGCCGCAAAAGTGCTGGACCCAGAGCTTGCCGTAACGGCCCCCGGGGACCGAAGCTACCCCGATATGAGTGTAGCGGGGGTCTAAAATGTTGGCCCGGTGGGTGGGGCTGTTCATTAAAGCGTTAAAAGCCCGGTCTACCGTAGAGTTTTGCGCTAAGTTTTCCCCCCCAATCCACCGGTAATCTTTAATGCCATAAGCTATCATCATGGTGGAAGGTTTACCGTAAGTGGGAGAGATATGGCCGAAGTAACCGAGTTTGGCCATATCTTCAGCTTTGAGCCGGGCAGTTTGCACCAGGCGCGGATCGACCGCTAAAGGCTTTAACCCGTTTTTTATTCGGGCCTGATTGGTTAGCTCTAAGAATCTTTTTTCATCAGCGGTCAGCACTATTCCCTGAGTATTGGTGGCAACCGAGGCAGAAGGCACGGAAGTTACCGCAGGAGTATTTTTTGGTACGATTACAATATTCAAGGTATAAGCGGAAACGGGAACAAGGGTAGCTACTACAAGAAAAAGCGCAAGCAAGGTAATCGTGATAAATTTTTTCATGTTACCCCTCCTGTCTTAATTATAAAAGATAAAAATGATTAAATTAATCCATAAAATTCTGGAAAAACGTCATGAGCCGCAAAATCATACTATAAATTAAGAAAAGAAGGAGGTGAAAAAAATGGATATTTTAAAAGAGCAGTTAAAGGTCAATATTTTCGTGGGGGAAGCGGAAAAAGAGCTAAAGTTAATGAGCTTGATAGAGCTACCATACTACTTACCGCCAATAGGGAAAATAATAAGAGCCTATGCTGAAAGTAAAATTCAAAAGGCTATGGTGGAAAATGGCAAAGTAAGGATTAACGGGGTTGTAACCGTTCATATATACTACTCCGCTCAAAACCGGCACGATGAAGTTTTCCATTATGAAAAAAATCTACCTTTTGAGGATTTACTGGATTTACCGGGAGTAAGCAAAGGAGATCTGGTGAAGGGAACTTCGGAGGTCATAAATTTTAAAGCAAATATAACCGATGAGGGGGAAAAGTTGTCGGTCGAAGTAACTCTTAAAAATAAGGTGCGGGCGGTAAAAACCACCGTATTGGAGGTGATAACCGACGTACCGGATAATTTACTTCCCGAAAAGACTTTAATTAAAGTAGATGCAGTAATTGGGATGGGAGAAAAGGAAAAATCCTATCAAAGCCGGGTTAAAATTCCCAAAGATAAACCGGATATTGATGGTGTTTTAAATATTACCGGGGAGTTTCGGGCTAAATCGGCGAGAGCTTTAGCCGGAAAAGTGGTGGTGGAAGGAGAAATTGAAGCCAAAGTCACTTATCACCATGAGGATCCCGAATATACGGTTCGTTTTACCATTCCCGTATTTGAATTTATCGAAGTGCCATTGGCCGAAGAAGGGATGATGGGCGAGGTAAACGGTGAAATTTTAGAGATAAAAGCAGGAAAAATTGGCAATCGGGAGCTTAGAATTGAAGCAAAGCTAAAACTTCTGGCTCAAGCTTTAATGGAAAAACAATTAAGAGTAGTTACCAGACTCACCGGTGCCGAATACACCACTAAAAAGCTTATAGCCGAAAGGGTGGTGGGTGAAAATACCGCCCAGACTACAGCTCAAAGAGAATGGAAACTTGATGGGGAGGTAAAAATCCTCCATATCCATCAGGAAAAAGCCGTGGTGAAAACTTCGCGCTTAACCGATGGAGAGAGCGAAATTCAGGGCGAAGCAATGCTTGGGGTAATGTATTTGCCGGAAGGCTCGGAGGAAATCCGCCATCTTGATATAAACGTACCCTTTAAACTTACCGTGAGCATTCCCGGAGCCAAACCCGGCCAAAATCTTTATACCTGGCCGAAGGTGGAATACGCCAACGTAAAAGTGATCGAGCATTGCACCCTTCAAGCTGAAGTGGTGGTCCGGGTAAGAGCAAAAGTTACGGAAACCGTATCCCAGGATGTTGTAACGGAAGTAGGAGAGGTGGCGGGAATGCCTCCGGAAACGATGGAGTACGTAATAAAACCCGGTGATACTTTTTATAAAATAGCCAAGAAAATCGGCGTGCCGGTGGAAGAAATTATAAAATTAAATCCTGGGAAAGACCCGCAAAAGCTAATGCCCGGTGATGTTATCTTACTGCCGGTAAGCCCGGGCCCGCCGCTGGGATAAATTTTAAAGCGGGCGGAAATCCCGGTTTCGCCTAAGGGGCTTCCTCAACGAAACGATTGGGATTTCTTCCCGCTTTATTTATAGTTTTATTTGCAGATAAAAAATTTATGCAGATGAAAAAAATGTAGAAAAATTTGCTGAAATTGCAGTATTTAAATAATAATTATTATTAAGTGCATTGATTTTTAGACGTGAGACTAATATAATGAAAATAACAAAATTTTCCCTTGAGGAGGTTTTTGAAATGGGCAAAACCAGGGATAATTTGCTGGCGGCTTTTGCCGGCGAGAGTCAGGCGCGAAATAAGTATACTTTTTTTGCAGCGGTGGCCAAAAAAGAAGGTTTAGTGGAGGTTGCCAAGTTTTTTGAAGAGACTGCCCAAAACGAAAAAGAGCATGCCGAACAGCTTTTTAAGCTTTTAGGGGCTTTAGGGGATACTGCAGCAAACTTAAAAGCGGCCATGGAAGGCGAAACTTACGAGTATGCCGATATGTATCCGGAATTTGCTAAAATTGCCCGGGAAGAAGGAGAGATTGAGGCGGCCGAGTTATTTGAGAGGCTGGCAACTATCGAAAAGTTTCACGCCCAGCGTTACCAAAAGCTTTTGGAGATGGTAACTCAGGGGAAGCTTTTAAAACGGGATACGGCTATTCGCTGGCAATGCAGTGAATGTGGCTTTATCGTTGAAGGTACGGAGCCACCGGAAGTCTGCCCGGTTTGTAAACACGCTAAAGGCTACTACATGCCTTTAAGTGAAAACTATTAATGGTGGTAAGTGACCTTTTGGAAATTAGAAGTTGGAAATTGGAAGATAGAAAATGAAAAACTTATAAAGCTAATTTATATAACATTAAATCTATTTTATTCAAACCTCCAAAATCTAATTTCTTACTCTAAAAAGTTCCGTCTTATGAATTTAATTAAAAGGAGGTATATCAAATGCTTTTTAAATGCTCGGTATGCGGATTTATCTGGGATGGGGCTGATGCCCCGGATAAATGCCCAAAATGCGGTGCGCCCAAGGAAAAATTCAATCAACTGGAAGAGGATGTAGCCCAACTTGTTTTAAAGTCCCGGGAAACCAACGATATACATATGAATCTTGCTAAACACTTGGCAATTGTTGCTGAGCTTGCTCAAAGGGGTCTGGAAATTAAGTTAGACCCTGGTTGCGTCGATATTTTTGAAAAGGCTACGAAAGCCGCTTATGAGCTTCGGCAAATGATAAAAGCCGAGCTTGCTACCCACATGACCAAGCAGAAATGGGGGTAAGGACGGTGGTAGGTGGTAAGTAGTAGGTGATAGGTGGTTAGTGGTAGGTGGTAGGAAAAAATTATTATACGACCACCGACGACCGACGACCGACCACCGACCACTTTATTCATACTGACCACCGACGACCTACCACTGACCACAACAAAGTGAGGTTGATAAGATGAAAATTGTGATTGTTGGCGGGGGGATTGCGGGGGTTTCAGCAGCTGCCGCTGCCCGGGAGGTTAGCGATACTGCGGAAATTACCCTTATTTCCGCTGAAAAATACTATCCCTATTACCGCCTAAAGCTTTCGGAATATTTAAGTGGCGAGCTGAAGGAAGAAAGCCTTTTGCTTCACCCTCCTTCCTGGTATGAGGAAAGGAAGATCAAAGTAATCCTGGGGAAAAAGGTTACCGGAGCCCGGTTGGAAGCCCGGGAGTTAACTTTGCATGATGGGACTGTAATACCCTTTAGCAGTTTGGTGCTAACAACGGGAAGCTATGCCTTTAAACCTCCGGTGCCCGGTGGGGACCTTCCCGGTGTTTACACCTTAAGGAATTTGGATGACTTAAAGGCCATCCGTGACCGTGCGGAAAAAGCCCGGAGAGCGGTAGTAATAGGTGGGGGAGTATTGGGACTGGAAGTGGCGTATTATCTCGGCAAAAGGGGAGTTCGGGTAGGGGTTGTAGAACATAACGACCGCTTATTACCCCGCCAGGTGGATGAAGAAGGTTCCAAAATTCTTTCCAGAGCTGCCCGGGAGGCAGGGGTAGAACTTTATCTTGCAAGGGACGTAGACCGGATTGAAGGTATCGAACAGGTAGAAAAGGTAGTATTTAAGGATGGAAGTTCAGTAGCAACGGATATTGTGGTATTTTCAACGGGGGTTCGGCCTTACTTAGAAGTAGCAAATATGCTAACTTTAGGCATTAATCGGGGGATTATAGTGGACAAGTATATGGCTACTTCCCGGGAAAACATTTATGCAGCCGGTGATGTAGCCGAGTTTGAGGGGCAGATGCCGGGCATTTGGCCGGTGGCAATGGAGCAGGGGAAAGTTGCCGGGGCTAATGCTGCCGGAGCATCTAAAATTTATACTCCTATTCCTCCTCAAAATGTTTTAAAGGTTTTTGGGAAAACCGTTTTCAGTATAGGAACGGTTATGGGTGAAGGTGTAACTTCCCGCAGGGAAAACCAGGGAGATAACTTCCTTAAGTATTACTACAAGGATGAAAAACTTGTAGGGGCGCTTTTAATAGGTGATGTAAAGCTTGTAAATGAAGTAAGAAAACTTTTTTCCTAAAAATATTATGGGAGGCAGCAACAGTTAAGCCAAACTATGCAGAATAGTGCCATAATACTTACTCAGCAAGGGATAAAGTTTAATTGTACAAAATCGTAAGTGTGGTGAAAGCCGTGAAGCAAGTCATAACAATTCAGGCACGGCTATTTCCGAAGATAGAAGAAAAAGAAGGTTTAGATAACTTAATGCGAAAGTGGAACTCCTGTAAGAGATATGCTTATAACCGGTTGCTTGAAGGAAAAGCTCGAAAAGAACTGAAGAAAGAACTGCAAAGCCTCTTTGGATTGAATTCCAGATATGCAGACGATGCTATTCTTGAAGCTAAAGAAGTTTTGCAAAGTATCAGAGAACTTGGAGAAAACTCACGCAAGGTTATCTTTGGCGGGAAAGACCTGTTTTTTAAACTAAAAAGCAAGCATTTAAGCAGCAAGCAAAGGCAAAAGTACAAAAAAGAGTGGGAAGATAAACGCAAAGGAACTCTTTTCTCCAGAGGGGATAAAACCAAGCAGGGAAACTTAAATTTAAGAGTTATCGAAGAAAATGGCCAATTTTTTCTAAGGATAAATACAGGCAGCAGAGAATGGTTGTTCGTCCAGTTTAAAAGTTCTCATAAGAAATGGAGAAAGTTTGCAGAAGCAATGCTAAATTCCTGTCCTTACAGCGTTCGTTTGCAGAGGAAAAACAATAAATACTATGCTTATATTTCTTTTGAAGACGACTTGCCAAATACAGCAATAGATTTCAGCAATGGAGCTATCGGGATAGACTTAAATGCTTTTCCATCACACATAGCCTGGGCTGAAATAAAGAAAAACGGCAATTTAGAAAGCTTTGGGGAAATTCCTACACCACATCTCTGGGACGGGAGAAAAGAAAAAAGAGATTACTTTGCATGGGTATATGCCAACGAAATTGTAAAATTAGCCCTTGAGAAAAACAAAGGCATCGTAATAGAAAAGTTAGCGATAAAAGACAAAGGCTACCGGGGAGATTACAAGGG